>JBLFXU010000012.1:0-19922 GCA_047609575.1 Bacteroidia bacterium
AGGAAGTCCATTGTTTGTCGCTTAGTCGCCATTTGAATTGCCCATCCTCATTCGGCCCACTCGCTTACTTTTATACGAACACGGGCCAGTGCCTGACCATGGATTTGTGAAACACGGGATTCAGACACTCCCATGACCATGCCTATTTCTTTCAGGTTCAACTCTTCCCCGTAATAAAGCGACATCATCAACGCTTCTTTCTCTGGCAAGGATTTGATGGCGTTCACGAGCGTTTCCTTTAAGTCACCATCCTCAAGCTGCGCAAAAGGGTCCGGCTCCTTGGACTCAATACCAACGCTGGAATCTTCCAAAGAGGTCAATCGAGAATATGACAGCTCACGGGTCAGATTACGGTATTCCGCTAACGACATTTCAAGCTCTGCGGCAATTTCAGTGTCGCTGACAACCCGGCCATGCCGGGCCTCGAGTTGACTGATCGCATCACTGACCTGTTTCATGTTCTGCTGCACAGACCGAGGCACCCAGTCATTTCGGCGCACCTCATCCAGCATCGCACCCTTTATGCGAATACCAGCATAGGTGGCAAAGCTGGCCCCTCTGGAAGCATCATATGAGGATCCAGCCTGGATCAGGCCAATTACACCAACTTGCAACAAGTCATCCAGTTCAATGTATGGGGGTAACCGAGCCACCAAATGCAATCCAATTTTTTTCACCAGGGGCAGATAGTCCCTGACCAGATCGTCAGCGTCTCCCGGTTGGCTCTGCATGTAAACCGTCGCTTCCATAGCTATCTGATCTCTAGCTCTTTGACGCCCTGATGCATCAGTCTCTCCATAAAGAATCCCATCCCTCCAGTGCCCTGATAGGGGCCGGAATCGACATCAATACTGTCGGCCAGCTTCATCAGCGCCTGCGCTGAAGGACACCGGGGATAGACCTCTACCACTGCGCTCTGCTGCTGAACTGCCTTACGCAAATAGATGTCACGGGGAATCGCTCCCAGATAGGTCAGACTTACGTCAAGAAAGCGCTCGGCAACCCTACAAAGCTTACCGTAGAGCAATCGTCCCTGGGATTCATTGTCGACCATATTTGCCAACAACTGGAACTTCTTAACGCCGCATTCTTTGTTCAGCACCTTGATCAGCGCATAGGCGTCAGTAATTGAAGTAGGCTCGTCGCAGATCACCACAATAATGGACTGACAAGCACTGCTGAAACTCAAAACGGTTGAGTCTATCCCTGCACCTGTGTCAACGATAAGTGTATCCACCGGGAGTGTGAGGTCGCTGAAAGCACTGATCAGACCCGCCCGCTCTCGCGTGGACAAGTCGGTCATGCTGGAAATGCCGGAAGAAGCGGGCACAATGCGCACACCCTCTGGTCCATCCAGTAAAATTTCTTCCAGTGTGCGCTCCCCTGAAATGACATGCCTGATATCGTACTTGGGCTTCAAACCCAGAGCTATATCAACATTGGCCAGTCCCAAGTCGGCATCAAACAATACCACCTGGCGGCCGTGTCTTGCCATGCTAACGGCAAGGTTTACCGCGATGTTAGTTTTCCCTACACCACCCTTTCCGCTGGTAACAGCGATGATATTAATCGATGAGGGTGCTGGCAAATGTGCAAGGCCATACGCTTGATTATTCATTTAATTCTGTACCATAGCTGAATAGGAGGTTCGCCTGCGCTGCATACTTCCCGGGGGAGTCGCTGCCTGCGAATTCGTAAGCTCGGCAGCCATGGCGACCAGTGACCTGGCGCTGGCCGGTGTAAGGTCCTCCGGTACTTTCTGTCCGTGAGTCACGTATGCTAGTTTCAAGTGACTACTCAACAGCACATCAAGAACCCCCCCCAGTGAGACTGACTCATCGACCTTGGTAACAATGGCACCAGCCAATGCGCTTTTTCGAAAAACGCTGACTACTTCGCTTAGGGCACGAAGCTGAGCGGTTGCAGGCAAAACCACGTAAGTATCGATGTCACAACCTACCGAATTGAGCATCGAAAACTGCTGATACAGGCGAATGTCCCGCTGACTCATTCCTGCAGTATCGATCAGTACCAGTTTACGGGAACTCAGCTTTCTGAGGGCAGCCCTAAGCTCTGGACCGTCAGTCGCTACGGCCATCGGGATTTCAAGATAATCTGCAAAGGTCTGCAATTGTTCCTGGCCCCCAATGCGGTAGCTATCGATGGTAACCAATGCCACTTGCTTTCTGCCGTGACGCTGCACGCACCGGGCGGCCAGCTTGGCAATGGTAGTGGTTTTGCCCACGCCGGTTGCGCCCATCAGCGCAACAATGCCGCCCTCATCGATAAGACTATCTTCCTGCGCTGCAGATACCCTGCTGGCCAACAGCTCCAGCGCCTTATTCCAGCATTCATCCAAACCCTCTTGCACCGGTATGATATCGGAGATAAGACCGCACAACTCGCGCGACAGGCCCAGCTTGGCAAGACGGGCCTGCAAAGCCGCTTTTGGGGATGGGCCACGGGCCATGTCCTGCCAGGACAACTGCGTCAATTTCCCCTCAATCATACTGCGCAGGTTTGCTAGTTCTTTCTGCAGGCCGGTTAGCGTGGCCCCGTCCACATCGGGCACAGTTTGCGGCTGCGCGACAATCGCAGGCGCCAAAGCACCACCCTCCTCCAATGCAGCTTCGTCCAGGTCTATCGCTGCAACAATTTCCACCTGATTCCCGATGTTCTTGTTTGACAGTATTACCGCATCAGAACCGAGCTCCGTCCTGACCTGGGTCATGGCGCTGCGACTGTCTTTAGCCAGGAAACGCTTGATTTTCATTTAATCACTCCACCAACTTCCTTTCGACCACTGTGTTCCACAGTATTCTATTTTTCTAAGAGGAGACCAGTTGTGCCTGACTTCCACCTATGGCCTGAACCACTTTGATAGTTTTACTCGCCGGAACTTCCTCGTAGGCCAAGACATACAGGCTGGGGATCCGGCTCCTCAGCAATCTGGACAGGAACAATCTGATATTTCCAGCGACCAACACCACTGGTGGCTTCCCATCTGCCTCGAACTTACTGGATGCATCGATCACCTGGTTAATCGTACCCTCCATCAAAGAAGGTTCGAGACCACCGGGACTGCCCTGAATAGCTCCTTGCAATATTTGTTCCAACTGAGCGTCCAGCGTCATTACAGCCATCTCCCGCCCGACACCGTTGACTACCTGGAAAATAGTCCGTCCCAGGGAAACCCTTACCTGCGAAGTCAAAGCGTCAGTATCCTGACTCTTACCCGCATGTTCCGCCAATGCCTCGGCGATTGTTCTCATATCGCGGATGGGAACGCCCTCTTCCAGCAAGTTCTGCAAAACCTTGGTGATCTCGCCCAGCCCCAGCAATTTCGGCACCAGATTTTCCACCAGCTTTGGAAAGGTCGCGGCCAACTTGTCCAGCAGCTGCTGCGCCCCGTCCTGCCCGATCAGTTCATGTGCCTGGTTCTTCAGCAGCTGGCTGAGGTGAGTGGCGATGACCGTGCCACAATCCACCACCGTAAACCCCATCGCCTGGGCATCATCGCGTTGTGAAGAATCGATCCACACAGCGTCCAGATCAAAGGTTGGATCCTTAACACGCAGGCCATCGAGTTCGCCAAACACCTGACCGGGATTAATGGCCAGCTCCTTCCCGGGGTAAACCTCGCCATCGCCCACTGTGACATCGTGAAAGCTTATGCGGTACTCATTGGGCGTCAGGTCCAAATTGTCACGAATATGAACGGAATGAATCAGGAAGCCCAGCTCCTGCGAGAGTTTTTTGCGCACGCCCTTTATCCTGCTTAACAATTCACCGCCCTGGCTCTTGTCCACAAGGGAAATCAGCCGGTATCCCACCTCCAGGCCAATCTCATCCACTGCCACCACGTCATCCCAGCTTAGATCCCGCGCCTCGAGCGGTTTTTCAACAGGCACAATAACCGGCTCGACCAGCTCTGCCTGCCCTTCACGCACGCGCAGATATGCCATGCCCCCCATCAGCCCTGACATAGTCAGAAAAACTAAATGCGGCATCCCCGGCATCAGCCCCATAATGCCAATGAGGCAAGACGAGACCAGCAACGCCTTCGGGTTACTGAACAGCTGGGTAACCACTTCGTGACCCATATCCTGAGCGTCAGATACTCGGGTCACAATTATCGCCGCGGCAGTTGACAACAACAGCGACGGAATCTGCGCCACCAGGCCATCACCGATAGTCAACAATATGTAGTTATTGGCCGCCTCGGCAGCCGTGAGGTCATGCTGCAGAACGCCAACGGCGAAGCCACCGATAATGTTTATGAACAGGATCAGGATACCCGCCACTGCATCACCGCGAACAAATTTACTCGCGCCATCCATCGCGCCGTAAAAGTCTGCTTCCCTGCCTACATCATCTCGTCTCTTCCCGGCTTCATTTTGATCTATGACGCCAGCGTTTAGATCAGCATCGATAGCCATCTGTTTACCGGGCATGGCATCCAGTGTGAATCGGGCAGTTACTTCTGAGATTCTTCCGGCGCCCTTCGTCACTACCACAAAATTGATAATCACCAGGATAGCGAACACCACAATACCCACGGTATAACTACCACCCACCACAAACTCACCAAAAGCCTGAATCACTTTACCAGCGGCGCCGGTGCCATTATGGCCTTCCAGCAGCACCACCCTGGTAGAGGCCACATTGAGTGACAGCCGCAAGAGCGTGGCAATCAATAGCACGGTGGGAAAAGCAGCGAAATCCAGCGGGCGAGAAGCGTAGACTGAGGCCAACAATACAATCATGGACAGGGCGATATTAAAGGTGAACGTCAGGTCCAGCATAAAGGGTGGCAGTGGCAACATCATCATCGCCAGCATCAGGAACATCAATAACGGCGTTCCCAGCCCGGTCAGCATCGAGAAATTTAGTGCCCTGGGCGCAACTGCTTCATTCACCGTCGCTTACCTCTTCATCTTCGAAAAATCCGGTGTACTCTTCAGGAACAAGAATAACCTCAGGTGGTTCCGGGTATGCGCCGCTCACAGCCGTACGTAACTGGTAGACATACGCCAGCACTTTAGCCACGGCCAGATAAAGATTCTCGGGGATTTCCTGGCCGATTTCCGTTGATGCATAAATTGCCCTGGCAAGAGGGGGCGCCTCAAAAATAGCGATCTCGTTCTCAACCGCCACGCTACGCATTTTGAGCGCTATCAAGTCGGCCCCCTTGGCCAGCACAAGGGGCGCCTTTCCTGCTGTGCCATCGTACTTTAAGGCTATGGCGAAATGCGTTGGGTTGGTAATCACCACATCGGCCAGGCGAGTTGCGTCCATCGCCCGGCGCTGGGACATCTCTCGCTGTAGATTTCGAATGCGACTTTTTACCTCTGGCCGTCCTTCACTTTCCTTCATCTCGTCCTGCACTTCACGACGAGTCATTTTTAATTGTCGATTATGATTCCAAAGCTCAAAAGGCACATCGAAAACAACAATAAAAATCATGGTGAAGCTAAGGACGATCAGGCTCCATCCCAATATCGTAACGGTCTGGGCAAAAGCCTCCGCGGGAGCCTGGCTGTTCAGGGCCAGAATTTGATCCAAAAAAGTCCGAAACAGAACAATAGTGACTGCGCCCAATACAAGAAACTTGAACAAGGCTTTAAGCAGTTCCAGCAAGCCCTTGGCAGACACTACCCGCTTTATTCCCTTTGCCGGGCTCAATTTTTCGAGCTTGAATGCCAATGCCGAAACGCTGAAAGACCAGCCACCCATTACTATCGGACCAATCATGGCGCCTGCAATCAACACCGCAAAAAGTGGCGCTAAGATCACTATCGACGACACAATGAGGCTAACGAGGCGAACCGGCATCATCTCAATGTCAAAGGCCACCTCGCGCTCGAAGCTGAGCGATGATCCAATCAGGGAAGCAAATTCCGTGGACATCGAACCGCCAAAAATCATCAAACCAAATCCACCAGAAAGAAGGGATAGCATAGTATTGAGCTCACGAGACCGGGGAACCTGGCCCTTTTTCTTCGCGTCCTTTAAACGGCGCTCCGTGGGCTGTTCAGTGCGTTCCTGTGAACTCTGCTGTTCCGCCACGGCTATCCCCTAGCGAATCAACTGAAAGGCCTGGGCCAGTCCAGTATCAAACAGTTGGACGATCAACGAGAACACCGAGGGCAAGGTGAGAAACATAAATATAAACCCTGCCATAATCGTCACGGGAAAGCCGACTGCAAAAATGTTCAACTGCGGTGCGGCCCGGGTGATCACACCAAAGGCGATGTTTATCAGCAACACTGCCGTCAACGCCGGCAGCACCAGCAACAGTGCAGCCAGGAACATCTGGCCGGCCCACAGCACAACATCAAGCGCAAAATTATCGCGTAAACCACTGAGCCCGACAGGTAAGAGAGTAAAGCTGTTTACCAGAAACTCGATCAAAACCAGATGGCCGTTCACACCAAGGAAGATCAGCGTCGCAAAAATCATATACAACTGGCTGATCACAGGCACCTGAACGCCGTTCTGTGGGTCGACTGCCATGGCAAAACCAAGCCCCATCGACATTGAGAGGGTCTGTCCAGCAATAACCACGGCGGAGAACACCAGTTGCACGAGAAAACCCATCGCAATGCCAATTATCACTTGTTGTCCAGCCAGCAGAATCCCCGCGGGACCGAGCATGTCGACAGCAGGTGGCGCCGGTAGCAAAGGGACAATAAGCGCCGTAATCGCCGCCGCCAATAGTATCCTTACCCGCACTGGCAACGACGGGGCACTAAAAATCGGAGAGGCCAAAAACATCGCTGAAATGCGCAGGAATGGCCAGTAATATTGCTCGGTCCAGCCCAGCAGTTGCTCCGCAGAAAACACTAGCAGCTCACCCCAGCATTCCTGGAATTGCGACAAACAGACGGATGCTGTATTCCGTCAAATTACGCAACATCCAGGGACCCGCAATTAAAAGCGCGAAGACCAGCGACATCAGCTTTGGAATAAAACTCAGCGTCATCTCCTGAATTTGCGTCGCGGCCTGGAAGATACCAATTAGAAGCCCGACCACCAATGCGGACAGTAGCAGTGGCCCGGCCAATAGCATGGTCAGGTAAAGAGCCTCTCGGCCGATATCCATTACTGCTTCCGGCGTCATAGCTTTGCTCCCAAATCAGACCACAAAACTGCTGGCAAGTGTGCCGACAATCAATGACCAACCATCAATCAGAACGAATAACATAAGCTTGAATGGCAGTGATATGAGCATGGGAGAGAGCATCATCATGCCCATGGACATCAATACGCTGGCCACCACAAGATCTATCACCAGAAACGGGATAAAGATAAGGAAGCCTATCTGGAATGCCGTCTTGAGCTCACTGGTAAGAAAGGAAGGCAGCAGCACCTTAAACGGAATATCATCACCATTCTGAAAGGAGTCGTATCCTCCCAGCTCGGCAAACATAATAAGGTCAGCTTCACGCGTCTGATTCAACATAAAAACCCGGAACGGCGCCTCAACCTTGGACATCGCCTCCTCGAACCCGATTGTCTCCTCCATATAGGGCTGCAAGCCGTTCTCATACGCCTCTTCCAATACCGGTGCCATAATGAACAGACTGAGAAACAACGCCAGCCCCAGGATTATCTGGTTGGAAGGGGTTTGCGCCGTACCCAACGCCTGTCGCAGAATTGCCAGTACGACCACCACCCGGGTGAAAGATGTCATGGCGAGCAGAGCCGCGGGCAGCAGGCTCAGCGCGGTCATCAGCATCAAGATCTGAAGACTTACTGAATAATTGCTGCCGCCACCGGTAACCGGCTCCACCGTTAACAGTGGAATGGTCGCCTGCGCCTCAGCCAGAGCCGGCATGAGACCGACCAGCAGCAGTGCAAACCTCACAACGTTCAACGTTTCCCCTCCAGGTGGGCCGCGCCTCGCAGCAGGGAGTTGAAATCCCGGCCAGGGACAGACTCATCACCTGCGTCATTCACTACCCGCTCAAACACGTGCAAGGTTCGGACACTGCCTGCGGCCACCCCGACCAGCAGCTGATTTTCGCCAGTTTCCACCAGCATGATTTTTTCTCTGGAACCAACCTTGACCGAACTGAGAACCCGTATAACCTTCCTGTCAGTTACCGGAACGCCATTCAGTTTCTTCAAAAGAAAAACCACCCCAAACAGGCAGCCGAATACAAGAATCAAGGAGCCGAGCACCTGAACCATATAAGATGTGTCGAATATCGTGTGCGACTCCACCACACCGACAGCTGCCAATGCACCAGTGGACTGGATCGCAAGACATATCCATGACCATCGCCACAGAATCCGACACAGCTGTAGTACGGATTTCACTTCAGCTTTTTCAAGCGTTCGGGCGGGCTGACAATATCGATGAGTCGAAGCCCGAACCGCCCATCCACAACTACTACCTCGCCCCTCGCCATGAGTTTCCCGTTAACCAGCAAATCCAGAGGCTCACTTACCTCCCGATCCAACTCGATAACAGACCCCTGGCTGAGACTGACCAGCTGATTGATTGGCACTTTGCTACGCCCAATTTCCACTGACAATGTCACCGGAATATCCAGCAGAGCACCCAGGTTAATCTCTGTTGCCGAAGATTCACCGGAGGCGGTTGCCGGAATCTGATGCTCAGGTGGAACTGCTTCTACGACGTCCCCGAGAGGCTGCTCAACTGGTGCGCCTACCTCATCGTTCATCGAGAACCGCCCGCAAGCTCATTTAGAATTGGCTTCATGGCTAATAATCTCCTTGATCTTTATCGATTTGTTGCCATTGAGAGAGCCATGCTCTCCATAGGAAAATTCCTGGTCTTCTATCGATACAGTGACCTCCGTCGGCATCTTCAGGGGCACTATTGAGCCAGGCCTGAGATTCATTACCTCGGCGATACTCACCGGCCCGGACATAAAGGAACCGCTTACCTCCAGATCGACAAACTGCAGCTCCCTGCGAAAGTGTGCCTCCCAGTCCGCATTTTTCTGCAGCGACTTTGCAGCAGGATTGGAACTGCCCAGCTTCAACCTCAATGGCTCGAGTGAGGCATAGGGCACGATCCAATCGATTGCGGAGGACCAATCGCCTACGTTGATAGCAAAAGAAAACAGCAGTGCAAGCTCATCGGGCGAGCTGGCCTGCAGAAAATCAGGCTTGCTCTCAAAAGACTCGAGTTCGGGAGTTAGCTGTACTTTCTCCTGCCAAGCATCTACCAGAGTAGCCAGGAATTTGTTCGTAAGCATTTCGTTGATGCGCAATTCTGTTGGCGTCAGGCTTTTACGCGAAGAGCTCACACTGGCTCCGTTCTGCGTGCCGCCAAAGTACTTATCCACGAAGAACGACAGTAAATCCCCAGGGATTACCACAAAGGAAACACCGTTCAGCGGGGCTATTTTCACCAGGCTGATACCCGAGGGATCAGCTATGCCACTTATCGCCTGATCCAGCCTGAGCAGCTGTGTTTCGGCAGCTTCCACCTGAGTTGAAATCCCGTAAAGCGCCTTAATTCCATCAACCAGGGCGAGCGACTGCTTTTCGTTGATTTTCTTTAACGCAGGTATCTGTGCCAGCAAGTTTTGCTCGCGTGTGCTGAAATCAAATGGCTGGCAGCTATCCCCGGACACGGCGTCGCCCGGAGCCGACCCGTCACCCGAAAAGGTGTCCATCAGGGCGTCCAGCTCACCCTCGGATAAAACATCTTTGCTCGACATAGCGGGTTACTGCACCACAAAGCTGGTAAAAAACACGTCATTCACCGCGGATTCTCCACTTAAACGAACGACCTTGTTTATCGAGTCCAGTACCTCCTTACGCAGATTTTCCTTTCCTTCGACCGTATTGAGTACTTCATAGTCCTGCGCACTGAACATGAGAATCAGGTTATTCCTCACCGCGGGCATATTGGCCTCAACTTTGTCCACTGCGGCTTGGTCGTAGGACATTGCCTGCATGCCCAGCTGCAAGTAACGAATAGCACCATTGTGCTCAAAGTTGACCACAAAGGCCGGACTCAGGGGCAGGTAAATAGGGTCTCCCTCAGGTTCGGCATCCCCCCCTAACTTCTCTGCCGCAGCCCCAGTCGCATCAGCCTCGGCACTGTCAGACTGTTGCAGCATGAAGAAGGCACCGGCACCCCCACCCGCAAGCAACAATAATAATACCAGCGCGATTACAATTTTTTTATTCATACATCCATTCCCCTGGCCGTGCATCGCCCCATAACTGAATTCAAAAACCGACCTCCCTGCCCGAGAGCCCGGCAACAACGCACCGTCAAAGTTGTTGACGTCTGCGCCTATCAATAGAGGATTATGCAAAAGCTGTGCCAATTGAATATTTGTATATAAATCAATTAGTTAAGTGGGGTATTCTGAGGATAGTCAGAGAATTGACGCCATTGGGCCTTCAGCTACCGGCAACAAACTGGTCTCCTGTGCGGCTACGCGGATAGATCAAGGATAAAGATGGGTCCGGCAGGGTCTTAACCGGACTCGCTACAGGGGGCTCTACACGTAATAATCGACAGTTGAACCCGAGGCTGATAGCACGAGTTCGCGCATCGATTCATCCATATTTTCTTCAACATCAGCGGTCGCCGGATCATGAGGCGTATCGGCAACAAGGCTCTCGCCCTGCCGAGACTGTGAAAAATCAGCTACTTCACTGTGCGCCAATTGCAGCCCGCTTTGTTCCAGCATTTCACGCAGGCGTGGCATCGCTTGCTCTATGGCCTCCTTGGCATCAGTGCTCTGAACGACAAACTGAATCCTTGCCTGGTCTCCTTCAGTCGCGATTTTAATTTCAAGACGCCCCAATTCAGGAGGACTGAGCTGAAGAGTGGCCTCGGGCATACCGTTCTTGACCAAGAGCGAAACTCTGCCGAGGAATTCGCCATGCCAGTTCGAGTCGCCGACAGGTGTCGTCATAGTTGCAGGCGTACTCATCTTGAGTCCCGCCGACAGTTCGGCCACGCTTGCAGGCATTGGGATACTACTCGGGAGGGGCTGAGCCTGCGCTCCCGCCGGCTGTTTAGCCTGGATTGGCTCCAGGCCTTTAAGAATATCTGCAGCTTCCAAAACAGATCGCTCCCTGGAAACGGCTGGCGCTCCATCGAGGGTCGTTATATCGATCCGGGTTGCTGGTTCCGCTGCCCCGCGCAGACGAGTTGCCTCCAGCACTCCTGGCTGTGGCGCTCGACCATCGGCGAGGACAGCCGCCCGGTATATGCCTTCGGGATTGACATCCGCAACGGTCAGTTTGGACACCGCACTGAGTTGCTCTGGGGAGACACCGGCAGTCGCGGCCTCAGAAACTCGAACGGGAACCGGCTTATCGGCAATCGATGCCCGAGACAACTGGGCGGTCATCGCCGGGGCCATCCCCCCGGCCACAGCCGTTGCCGCCTGGCCGACCGTCACACTGGCTGCCGGGGTGGCAGCAGTTCCCGACTCCTGGCCGCCGCCGGGCAAGATCTGGGGCTGTGCGGCCTCAACGGACACGCTGTGCCGGCTCGCCGTGGCCACCAATTGCCCGGTATCCTGTGCAAGGGGTTTGGTCCTATCCATGGACAGGACCTCAAGCCCAGCGCTGGCCTTGCTGGTGGAAAGGCTATCAGGCGCAGGATTGGTCTTGTCACCTGGCGAGGTCTCAAGCGCGGGCACGGCCTGGTCGAGGGGCGGGCTCTCGACAGGGGGCAAAAGCTCAGGGGGAAGTAACGCTGCGTCGGCAGCTGCTGCAGGGCGGCTCATGAATACCGCAGTCTCTTCGGGCCCAGTCACGGCCGTGTCTGGCAATTCCTTGCCGCCAGGCTGCACAACATTGCCACCCTTTAGCGCGGGCTCTTGTCTGGCCTCCGCCCCGGACTCAGCCGCTGGCGGTCGCCCCTGAGCGTTCAATATATCGCCAAAAGGCCCGCCGCCAGTGCTTTCCTCACCGTTTCTGATGATTTGGCGCTGACCTTCAGTGTCGCCCGTGACCACGGACATGTTATCCAGTATTGGAAGCAAGACTGCCTATCCTTTGAGTTACCCCCTCAGATAAAGCAGTTTCCGTGCCAACTGGCCGCAAATCACTAGTCGTTTTTCGATAACCTACGGTTCATCGTGTGTTCATCGGATTCATTTTGTTCGACTTTTTCCCTGATTTTTACCTGCTCCCTGTGACGCTCATCAACCAGGTGATCCAGGGCCGAATGGCGCTGGGAGGTCGAAATCCATTGCGCCCGCATCATCGCCAGGCTTTTTTCGGACTCATGGACATCGCGTGTCTGTTGTTCGATAGCTTGGCTTAGTCTGCCCAGAAAAAGACGGTAATCCTGCAGCTGCTTGGCTGACATACCCTTGCTTGCCTTTTCACTCAGGGTCAACTCATACCCTTCCCTGAATTCTACAAGCTGCTCAAACTGATCACATTTTTGCTGATGACCCTGTTGCTGGAGACTCAGCTCCCGAGCCGACTTTTGCTCTGCGATTTTAGCCACCGCTGCCACTTTATCCATTTTACCCGGCTTCATGGTTCGCCTCCCGGGTGGACCCGGTACCCGAGTGCATTGCGTAAAGAGAAGACAGTTCCGCCTTACTTTCACTCATATCAACCTTTTCAAAGTCATTTTGCGCAATGAAACTGCGGATGTGAGGAGCAGCAAAAATGGCACGATCAATACTCTCATCCGTGCCCTGCTGATACGCGCCAATATTAATCAAATCGCGGTTTTGCTGGTAAGTGGCGTAGAGACTTTTGACTTCCCGCGCCATAAGCAGTTGGCTCTCGTCCACAATACTCGGCATCAGTCGACTAACAGAGGAATCGATGTCTATCGCCGGGAACAATCCTGAATCGGCTACATCCCTGGACAACACAATATGGCCATCAAGAATGGCTCTGGATGCATCTGCAACGGGATCATCAAAATCCCCGCCCTCTACCAGCACAGTATAAATTGCTGTAATTGACCCGGAACCGACATTACCCGCCCGCTCGACCAAGGCTGGCAACAGTGAAAATACCGAGGGCGGATACCCTTTGGACACGGGTGGCTCGCCCACCGCGAGGCCGATCTCCCGTTGCGCCTGTGCAACGCGGGTCAAAGAATCCATTAACAACAACACTTTCTTCCCTCGATTGCCAAAATATTCTGCAATCGCAGTCGCACGCCAGGCGCCGTGAACCCGCATCAACGGTGAATCATCAGCGGGAGTGGCCACCACAATCGCCTTGGCCAATCCCTGCGTAGCGAGAATATGGTCGACAAATTCGCGAACTTCCCGGCCTCTTTCACCTATCAGCGCCACCACAATCACATCGGCTTCCGTATGCCGCGTCATCATGCCCAATAAGGTACTCTTGCCCACGCCACTACCAGCAAACAGCCCCATACGCTGCCCCTTTCCCAGGGTTAACATCGCATTAATAGCGCGAACACCGACGTCCAGCGGCTCTACTATCGGGCTGCGATGCAGCGGATTGATCGAATCACCACGCAGCGGGATCTGCTGTCTGCACGCCAATGCCCTACCGCCATCGATCGGGTTGCCAGCACCATCTATAACCCGGCCCAGAAGTTGTTCATCGACCGCTACCACACCGCCCGTGTGCAAAGGCACAACTCTCGCACCCAGTTTCACACCGCGTAAATTCCCTTCGGGCATAAGGAATAAACTGCCATCGGAAAAACCCACCACTTCTGCGTCAATGGAGGCGCCTTCATCCGTGATTATTCGACAGCGGCTACCGATGGTTGCCTGACACCCCACTGCCTCAAGTTTGATGCCGATCATTCGAATCAGCGAGCCTTCCTCCTCCAGCTTGGCAGTGGCGACACCCTTGGAGAGCATAGAAATATTACTGGCTACACGACTATTTCTTTCATCTTTCAACTTGGCCAGTGCGCTCATGATCAGGAATCCAACTCACGGTCACATGAATTGAGAAGAGTCGAAAACACTTCCTCAATTTGTTTCTCTACCGATGCATCAACAAATGAAGTGGGTGTCTTGACCTGACAGCCCCCAGGTAATAATCCCGCATCCTCAACCACCTTCCATGATTTACCATCCAGAGATTCTGGTGCAAACTCGCGCACCAATGCTGCGTCAGCCGGGTTCAGGAAAACCACAATCTCGTCCCCTAATTTGTACAGGGTCTCCATTGCCTCTGCCACGATATCCGTAACCACGCTCGAATCGATAGTCAATTCACGACGAACAATCTGCTCCGCCAAGCGCATGGCCAGCTGAGCCAATTCTTTAGTGACCAGAGCATCCAGCCCACGAAAGGGCAGCGCCATCTCATCGACAAGTGCAGCCAAGGACCTTACTATTTCCTGCGCCTCGGCTCGACCGGCTTCCAGCCCCTCCTCTTTGCCCACAAGAAAAGCGCGAGCCTGAGCTATCGCCTCTTGCTCAGCGGAGGCAACTGGCGGCGCACTGGAAGCTACAGGTTGTTCAAAAAAAGGGGCCTCCCAAAGCTGCACTGTTTCGCCCTTATCAGACAAAATCGTCGCCGCCCTTGCCCATGAATATCTCTCCCTCGTCAGCCAACCTGGCTGCGATTGTGAGTATTTCTTTCTGCTTTTCTTCCACGTCAGAAAGCTTGACCGGCCCTTTCGCCTCGAGATCCTCCTTCAGCATATCCGCAGCTCGCGAAGACATATTATTGAAAAATCTGTCTTTTAATTCATCGTCAACGCCCTTGAGCGCGATCACCAGGCTCTCCGTAGAAATATCTCGTATAAGACGCTGCATGCCACGGTCATCAATCGCCAGAAGATTGTCAAAAACAAACATCAGCTCATGAACTTTTTCACCAATACCAACATCAGCCTGCTTAAGCGCTGCCAGCAATTCGGCCTCTTCAGAGCTGTCCATATGATTGAGAATTGCGGCAGCGGTATTCATACCGTCTACCGACGCCGGCGGCAACTCCTGATTGTTACCCAATTGCTTCTCCAGGACCTGATCCAGTTCAAGCAAAGCAGCCGGGTCAATCAACTCGAGCCTGGCAATGCGAAGGACCACATCAGCCTGAACATCGCTGGACAACAACGCCAGTACCTGGGCCGCATGATCACCATCCAGAGAGGCCAGAACGAGAGCAATGATCTGGGGGTGCTCGCCTCTTATCACGCCTGCGACAGAGCGCGCATCCATCCATTTCAGAGCCTCCATGCCTTTTGTCGTATTGCCCTGCATAACTTTATTGAGCATGCTGCGGGCTCTTTTCTCTCCCAGCGCCTCCACCATCACCCGCCGGGTAAAATCTGTAGCGCCAATGCTGATAGCACTAACAGTGCTGACCTTTTCAGAAAAATCCTGCACTACCGAGGCTATCTGCTCATTGGAAACATCGCGCAAGCCAGCCATAGCCTCTCCCACACGCTGCACTTCCTTGGGATCCATATGCCTCATGATTGCCGCGGCACCCACTTCGCCCACACCCAGTAGAAAAATGGCCGCCCGCTGTGAACCAGACAATTCTGCTACCGGATCACCCATCCGACGCCACCCAGTTTTTCACCACGCTCGCGACTCTCTCTGGCTCTCCCTCGACCATTGACCGCGCCATACTCAGCTGTTGCTGGTAAACAGGTGCACTTGCGGGAAGACCCGCCTGCTGTTGATATCCAAGCGTCACCCGATCGTCGCCCATAGCCATCCCGTCTGCGGACGCCATGGCCGCACCAGCCATATTGCCCGGGCCATCCAGCGCTCGGGGAGTACCAGGCGCTGGTTCGGCCGACGCCCGCATCAGTGGTCGCACCACGCTAAATATAGTCAGGAAAATCGCAATGCCGGCAAGTGCAAATTTACCAGCGCGCCAGACCCACTCCTGCTCCATCAAAGAAGCCGCAGGCATGGGCTCCAACTCAGGCGGCGCAATAAAAGAAGCATTGACCACATTCACCCTGTCACCTCTTGCCTCACTGAAACCTACCGCCTCACGTACCAGAGCTGTAATTTCAGCCAGTTCGGCCTCTTCCAAAGGCATACGCTCTGACACACCTTCGTCGTTAAGCGCCTCACGGTAGTCCACCACCACCGCCACCGAGAGTTTTTTCAGCTTACCGGGCGTCTCTCGTATATGACTGATGGTTTTGTCCAGTTCAAAATTGCGAATTTCACGCTTACTGGAACGGCTGGGCGGTTGTTGGGCATTCTCTTTAGTATCCGGGAATGCAGTCGCCGTGACTTCTGCCGGGGGCTGGTTGGACAACGTCCCAGGAATACCACTGGCGCCACTATCTGACGTAAGCTCCTCCACCAGTTGCTCGCTGCGAACACTGGTCTCCGGTTCGTAGCGTTCGCTGGTCGTTTCCACCACGCTAAAGTCTATGTCTGCCGCAACCTGTGCCCGAACTCCACCAACTCCCAGAATGGGCGTCAAGATTTCAGTAATCCTGTCCACGTAGCTCTGCTCCAGCTCTTGACTGTAGCGGAGATTGTACTGGGTACCCGCAAACTGGTTGCCGCCAGTTTGTGAAGACAACAGTTTGCCCTTGTTATCCACCACGGAAACCTGCTCTGCTTCCAGCCCCGGCACACTAAACGCAACCAGATGTACAACGCCAGCCAGCTGGTTTCCCGTAAGTTCGCGTCCGGCATACAGGCTCACAAGGACTGAAGCTGCAGGTTTATTCTTCTTCCGCACAAAGGCCGATTGCTTGGGCAAGGCCAGGTGCACTCGAGCCGCCCGCACGCTGTC
The DNA here is from genome assembly GCA_047609575.1 of Bacteroidia bacterium. Classification (GTDB taxonomy): domain Bacteria; phylum Pseudomonadota; class Gammaproteobacteria; order Pseudomonadales; family Halieaceae; genus Marimicrobium. The sequence continues at coordinate 16,690 of JBLFXU010000012.1, forward strand.
CAGGGAAGCGATTGAACTGGAAAGTTCCTGTTCCAGAGCACGGTCAAAGCGTGCTTTTTCCATAAAGCTACTGACCCCCATGCTGGAATCCTGGCTGAGGATGTCGAATCCGGTGCTTTCACCTTGTGGCAGACCCTCACCGGCCAATGCCAAACGAGTTCGCCGAACCTGGTCGTTGGGCACACTGATAATCCCGGTGCGGCTATTCACCTTGTAGCGGATACCGCCTACTTCCAGTGACTGAATAACCTCTGCTGATGAAGCTGGCGAGAGCTCTCCATAAAGAGGCGTAAAATCAGGCGTCAGCGCCCATTGCACCAGGCCTATGCCCAGGGCGATGCTCGCTGCCAGGCCAAGAAGCAGACGCAGCTGTTTGACGGCAGGCTGGCTGCTGATACTGGTGAAACGATTGAGTAAATTTTGAGAGTCTAAAGCCATAATTCTCTACGTCGCAACTTCCATATTATCTTAGGCAAGGTTTATACCTGCATATTCATTACTTCCTGATAAGCGCTGAGCAATTTGTTTCGCACCTGCGTTATCGCCTGGAATGAAATACTGGATTTTTGCAACGCCACCATTAATTCAGGTAGATCCACCGTCGGATCACCAGACTCAAAGGCTGTTGCCAGCTCTTTGGCCTTGGCCTGAACCTCATTCACCTCCTCCAGCGAGTTTTTCATCATCTCGCCAAAGTCCAGTTTGGCAGCGCCCTCGACCCCCACCTCTGAGCCGGCATTGCGGGCAACGGCAGACATTTCCCTCATCTGCGCCAAAACCTGATTAATATCCACACTGCTCATGCAAATTTTCTCCTTTCCAAAATTCTCTTATCCAGCAGCAGGTATAGCTATGCCCTGCTCTTTTAATCTTGCCAACTTATAACGCAACGTCCTGGGACTAATGCCCAGAATTTTGGCTGCATCCTTGCGGCACCCATTGACTGTCTTCAAGGCATTAACAATAAGTTGTTTTTCCCGGTCGCGTAGACCGCCATCAAGCAACTGCCTGTCGACATCAGTATCAACCTCAACCTGCCGCGTCGCATCTGCGATCAAGGTGTCCTCAAAATAGATGTCAGCCACGCCTATCTGCTTGCCTGGAGCCAGAATGGCCGTCCTCTGCATACAGTTCTCAAGCTCTCGAACATTTCCCTTCCAGCAGTGGCCGAGCAACTGCAGTTCGGCCTCGGCAGAGAAGCTCATCCCGTCGCCAACATGCTGTCGAAGCATTAGACGGGCCAGTGGCAGGATATCTCCGGGGTGCTCCCGTAATGGGGGGATATGCACAGGGAACACGTTGAGACGATAGTAAAGGTCCTCGCGGAACGTGCCAGAGGAAACTGCATCACGCAAGTCCCGATTGGTAGTAGCCACTACTCTTACATCCAGCGGTATAAGAGTATTTCCACCAAGCCGCTCGACTTCTCTTTCCTGCAGCACGCGCAGCAACTTGGCCTGCAAGCCCAGGTCCATTTCAGAGATTTCGTCCAACAGCAGTGTTCCGCCGTTGGCCTGCTCGAACTTCCCCGCACGAGATTGATGGGCGCCGGTATAGGCGCCTTTATCGTACCCAAAAAGAATTGATTCCAGCATGGGCTCCGGGATGGCAGCGCAGTTGATTGCGACAAAAGGCTGACCAGCCCTATCTGATTGCTCATGAACATAACGGGCCACCACTTCTTTGCCGGTACCCGACTCACCACTGATCAGGACGGTGGCGACGGTTGTGGCTACGCGGCGGGCCAGTTCGCAGACACGCTGCATAGCAGGGTCTTCGGCAACCATTCCGGTAGCATTATCGGCTGCATTTGGATCAAGGCGGCTGACCATTTCAAGCAGCACTTCAGCCTCAAAAGGCTTGAGCAAATAATCAGCGGCGCCTTCCTGGATCGCTTCTACGGCTTTTTCCACACTCCCATGCGCAGTAACCAGGACGAACGGCAGTTCAGGCCGCAGCGCCTTCACCTTGCGCAGCAAGGTGTGACCATCCATCACATCCATTTGCACGTCACTTATCACCATATCCACTGTTTCAGCTTCAAGACTCTTCAGGGCTTCAGCGCCATTACAGGCAGAAATCGCTCCAAATCCTCCATACGCAATCGTGTCACACAGTGCTTCGCGCAGCGTGTCGTCATCCTCGACCACCAGAACCCTGGCGCGTTTACTCATCAGCAATTTCCCTATCGTTATTGTCATGCGATGGAACTATGGGGCGCTCACCAATAGGCAGGTTTATCAGGAACTCCGCACCACCTTCAGCCCTGTTACGTGCGGTAACCTCTCCACCATGATTGCTTACCGTCATGGCAACCACAGCCAGCCCAAGCCCCGTCCCCTGCGCCCGTGTGGTAAAAAATGGATCGAATATCCTGTCGAGTATCTCTTCACTAATACCGGGACCATTATCGCGAACCCTGATTTGTAGCCAGCGGTCATTCAACGCACCCACCCATAGCTCCAGCGCCAACGGGTTACTGGTCGCCTCGAGTGCGTTCATGGCCAAATTGCTAAGAGCACCGACCAACTCATCCTTGTCGCCCAGGACTGTCAACGTATCGTCAACCGTGGGAACAGAAACACTGGCGCCCTTGCTTGCCAGTTGAGGCAACACCGTTGAACTGAAGTCCCTGAGCACCTGATCGAGGTAAATCATGTCTTTGACCGGCGCACCGCCACGCACGAAGCTAAGCATGCTATCCAACAGGTTACCCATATGACTGAGCCGCTGACTTACTCGCGAAGATATGTCCTGACGCTGCTCGGCTGGCAGGTCCTGACGGCCGAGCTGGGCAAGGTATAGTGTTGTAGTGCTAAGCGGGGTTCGAATCTGATGTGCCAGCCTGGCCGCCATTTCCCCCAGAGCAGTTAAGCGTTTCTTCCGACCAAGTTGCTCCTGCAATTGGTGGATTTCCGAGACATCGGTAATCAGGATCACATGATCGCTCAGATTATCCAGCGGCTGGCTGAAGACTGAATAACGCTTACCATTATTGAGGACCAGCTCCTGGGAATGAAGCTCACTGCTGCCAGACGCCCGGAACAATACATCGCCCCAGGACTGGCCGAGCAGCGCCTCCCCAAGCAACTGGATTGCCTGCGGATTCGCATCGCGAATAACCTGTTGTGGGTCAAGTATGAGTACACCGCCGGGCAGGGCAGAAACCAGGGAAGACAGGCGGTGCGCAAGGCGCTCTTTCTCGGCAAGTTCCAAGAGCTTGGCGGACCGTG
>JBLFXU010000013.1:0-19879 GCA_047609575.1 Bacteroidia bacterium
TGGTTGGGCTGTACGTCTATAACCCGGACAAGGTGGGGTTAGATGCCGGAGAAATAGCGGGTGTCGGAAAGCTTGGTGTTAAAGCCACGCAAGACAAAGAAAAGCTACTCACAATGGAAGCAGATTGTGTGGTGCATACTCCGCTGCCTTCGCTGGTATACGGCGAAAACCAGGACGAAGATCTCGACACCATTTGTGCGCTACTGGCATCGGGAAAAAATGTGGTGTCCACAGTGGGTTACATGTACCCCAAAGTGCATGGCGCAAAAGTCATGAACCGCCTTAAGGCCGCCTGTCGCAAAGGTGGAAGCAGCTTTCACGGTACTGGTATAAACCCCGGCTGGCTGGGTGACGTGCTGCCTTTAATGATGTCAGGGATCGCTCAGCGCATCGATCAGATTCATGTGCAGGAAATTACCAATTTCGAATTCTATCCTTCGCCTGCAGTCATTTTCGACATGATGGGCTTTGGTCTCACGCCAAAACAGTACAAACAAAAAGCATCCCGCTACACCCACTGGCTTTCTGGCCTGTTCTTCGAGAGTATTGCGATGGTGGCTGACGGTCTGGATTTGAAGCTCGATACAATATCCGAACAATCAAAAGTAGAGCTGGCAAAGAAGACCATAAAAGTAGCCGCAGGAACATTAGACAAGGGCACCATCGCTGGTCAGCGATGGGAGTGGGCCGGCCGCGTGAACGGTAAAAAGCGTATTATCCACGAGACAGTCTGGCGGATGCATGATTCCGTAGGCGACAAATGGCCGCGCGGGAATCATTCTATTACACTGAAAGGCAAACCAGACATGGTTATTGATTTCGGACCGGGCTGGAATAATGACGTTCTGCTGTCTACCGCAGTGCATGCTGTGAATGCTGTACCCACCGTATGCGCGGCTACCTCAGGCGTTCAGACTCTTGTCGATTTACCGATGATTACTGCCCGTGGTGCGGCCTCCTAGTTTGGTTGTTCGTCTTAAATCACTTTGTCGGGCATCGTAGGCTCGCAGGAGTAGCAATGGGCAGGCTCAAGAGGAAAACAGCGGTTATCACCGGTGCGTCGGGCACTATTGGAGAGGCCACCGCCAGGGTGTTTGTCGAGGAAGGCGCACGTGTTCTATTAGTTGCGCGCAATAAGGAAAAGCTCGCTGCTACCGTCGAGCGTCTTGGCTCGGAGAACGCCAGTTATGTTGCGGCTGATATCGCTACCGCCGCCGGCAACGATAAGGTGGTGAAAACAGCCCTTGAGCGCTACGGCACCCTCGACATCTTCTACGCAATTGCAGGCGTTACCGGGCCGGTGAAGCCTCTGACCGAGGTTACCGAGGAAGAGTGGGATGCCGTACAGGCCGTCAATATTCGCGGCATGTGGCTGGGCCTGAAAGCTGTCATACCGGTAATGAGTAAAGGCGGGAGCATTATTTTGTGCAGCGCTGGTGCCGGTATTATCGGCGTTGGCATGTGCTCCCCCTATGTCGTCAGCAAACACGCCATTATTGGGCTGGGACGAACAGCAGCCATTGAATGTGGGCCAAGAGAGATAAGAGTCAATTCAATTGCAGTGGGCGGGGTTGAATCGCCCATGCTGGAGAACTACAGCGACCAAACCAATGGAGACCAGGAATCGGGTGAAGCGACAGAGGCAAACCCCTACCTTGCTCGCATACCTGCTGGACGTTTTGCGCAACCACAAGAAATGGCCCGTGCGGCCTTATTCCTGGCGTCTGACGATAGCAGCTACTGCAATGGCAGTGTGCTCACAGTGGACGGCGGCCTGACGGCAACTTGACCGCGATTAGTTTCACAGAGCTTTATTCTTTCCAGGGACGCTGTCATTTAGAGGAGCAGTTCTAATACCACTTTGCCTAATCTTGATATACCGCTTGAGCATTTTCTTAACGCGGTCCTGATATTTGGGATTCTCTACCAGATTACCCAATTCCTCTTCTTGGGGATTGCTGGATAAATCGAATAACGCTAAGGCCCTGTATCTCTTAACTCGGTTGCCCGATCGAATAAGCAGCTTCCAGTGTCCATCGCGAAAAACAACGTGCTTCTTGCCGACCCCCCCCTGGAGCATCAATTCATGTCTACGGGGTGCGTCTTTTTCTCCCTTTATCAGAGGCAGGAGGTTCCACGAGTCTTTAGCCTGTTCTGGCTTCACAGGTACGGCCAAAAGTGCCGCAATCGTAGCGACCAGGTCGGTACCATTCACTAAAGCATCATTTTGCGAGCCCTGTGCAGTATATGCAGGCCATGTAACGATAAACGGTACACGATGCCCTCCCTCATACGCCTGCCCTTTCGAGCCTCGTAGGTCGCCCGGGGAATTATGCCCGGCTGCCTCAGCCGTGCTGTCTATAATCCCACCATTGTCGGAGGTAAAAACAATGAGTGTATTTTCATAAACACCAGTGGCTTTTAGCGCCTTGACGATTGTACTGACCTCTTGATCGAGCGTCTTCACCATGTCCAGATGCCTTGTCAAAGTTGTACCAGCGATAGTTTCTTTCCCCCACTTCTCCGGGGGCAGATGAGGTACATGTACCGCAGAACTCCAGTAGGTTAGGAGAAAAGGCGTTTTACCCGCATTACTGTGAATGAATTGCTCAGCTTTACTCGCAAGAAGCTTGTTCAGCCTTGTTGCATCCCAGGCAGGGTCTCCCATGCCGGGACCCTGCAAACCAACAATTTTTGTATGTTCAGCGTTGTTTTTCTCCATGTAGAGTAAATCTGATTTCTCCGATAGCGGGTACCAATGCGAATTTTCGAAAGCAAGGTACAGAGGACCTTGCACGCCTGTCGGCACAGTAAAGTCATAGTCGAAACCCAGCTCACGCGGATGACCGGCAATCCACTCTTTAAGGTTTGGAATTTTGGTTGCTTCGCCCTTATTCTTACCCTCGTAAATGGTCGTTGTACCCTTTTTGTGGAACGAGCCACCAAGATGCCATTTCCCGACAAAACCGGTTTCATATCCCGCCGCTTTTGCTACGCGACCCAGCGTTAGATCGTCTTTGGTAATCGCATTTTTTTTGAAGGAACCCCATACACCCCAAGGCGCATAGCTACGGTAAGTACTGTTGCCACTCATAACCGAATAGCGAGTTGTCGAACACAAAGCCGATGGTGAATGCGCGTCGGTGAACCAGATACCCTGAGCAGCCAATGCATCAATGTTGGGCGTGTGCACATGCGCCTTTTTCCCTACAACGTGTTCGTTATAGAACGAAACATCGCCATAACCAACATCATCCGCCATGATAAGCACAATATTGGGCCTCTCCACTGCCGCAATCTGTGCAGAAAAAAAGAGCAGAAATAGGCCGCACACCAATCGCTTGCGAGTATTCAAGTGAGACGAAAACACTTCAGTTGGTACCCCTTTTGAGGCGTTCGTATAGCGCCATATTCATGCGTTCGAAAGCGGCACGCGTGTTTCCTGTGCTCATCTCTCTTTTTGGCAGTAGCGCAGGGATAAGGCCCCTGAACTCCTCATAATGGTATAGATCTGTGTTGCCATCCTCCCGCGGGATTAGCTCGAAAAAATGCCTCGTATCGAAGAGGCCCTGAACACCGACCCGGCCAGTCCAGTAAAATCTCTCGTTGACTAAGACCTCGCCCAGCCGAGCCGTGAGGTCAAGCGGGTCAGGAAAATTTTCGTCCACCAGGGTAAACGACATAATCTCTCCAACGGCCAACTTGCCTTCGACTCTGCGCAGATACGGATTCCAATCGGGGTAACGCGCAAAGTCAGTCAATACTACCCAGCTTTGCTCCGGGCTGGCGGGCAGCATTATCTCTGTCCTAATGGTATATAACGGCGAAACACGAGTGGAGCCAAAGAAATGTAACCCCCCAAAGAGGACTACGACAGAGATTGACAAAATCAGGATGTTTTTCTTGTTCACTCAACAGTGGCCCGGTGATTGATTATCCAAGCGCAACATACCTTTACGCACACTGAACAACAATAATAGTTGCTGCTAAGAAATATTGATACCCCGCACCCGGTTAGTCTATAGCCGGGAAGTTCGGTCTGGAAAATCATTTACACTTTTTCAAATCACTCGCGCTCATCTGCCAAGACTAGCGACTCCCGGTTAGGCATGCGCTGGGTCTAGCCTTCAGACCCCAACTCGCATTGAATAAATATTGCTTCGCTTGCAGTGTCAGCCAGGCGCGGCAGGTGCCACTCATAAGCGTCCGTACAAAATGTGGGCCGGTGATGTGCTGACTGACATTCATAGTAATGACATAGTAGTAAAATCGTACTGGCATGGCACTAAGGCTTCTTCATGCCGCTGGCCATGAGATTGGTAAACATGGTTCCCAACTCAGGAAATCGCCGCAAAAAGCTCGCCAACAAGCGGATTTTTGTGGGAATAACAATAAGCTCTTGATTACGACTGACGCCTTTTAGCGCTCTACTTGCAAGTTCATCCGACGAAATATAGCCACCTACCAGTTTGACAGAATCATTAGACTTCTTTCTGTCCAGCCCACCTACAAATTTACTGTTATCCGCCATCGGGGTGCTGATAAATCCCGGGCAGATTGCACTGACCTTTACGCCATAGCGTCTTGCCTCAGCACGAAGTGATTGAGTAAGGCCTACCACACCAAATTTTGATGTGCTGTAAGGCACAGCAGTGGGTGAAGGCAAGAGACCTGCGAGAGAGCCCGTATTAACGATATGCCCATGCCCTTGTGCGATCATAATGGGGTATGCAGCAAAGACACCGTTTACAACGCCCATGAGATTAATGCTAATGACATTATGCCAATCCTCATAGGACATGTCCTTGGCGTCACCCACCACTAAAATTCCGGCGTTATTGAAAATGTAATCCAATCCGCCTTGAGATTGCGCAAAGTCTTCGACGCAGCGCTTAACGGCCTCGTGGTCTGTTACATCCAACGCGGCGCCCTCGCACCCCAATTCCTGTGCAGATTCCTGCGCACCGGTGATATCGGCTATCAAAACGCGGGCGCCTTGTTCAATCAATAATTTTGTCAGACTTTTCCCGATACCCGATGCGCCGCCTGTCACGATGGCTGACTTCCCGTTGAAATCTGACATGCCCCTCTCTCCTGTTCGGATGCTGGCGAACCTGGTACTTGAATTGATAATTTTTTCGGGGGGAACGGTGACTCTGCCACCACTTTTCCAACCCGGACGATGGTCTTAGGTACTCTGCACCGCCGCTAGCCTCATAATAGCAGCCATTAGAGTCGGCACTATCAATTTTTGACGATTAGCTTATCAACACACTTCTGGGGGCCTGACTCACTGATTCCCGCCAATATTCTGACTTATTCATTTTGCTGTAGACTGCAGCATTCATTTTTCGAGCTACCCACATTGAATATTTCTGAACAAGCCACATTGCAGTCAAGCCCAGAGATTCCAGCGGATACCAGCGCCACGCCACCATGGTTCGAGGAGGCGCTTGCCACACCGCGCGAGGAAGGCTGGCTGGACCTGGACGGTTGTTCGATACACTATTTCCGCTGGGGTGATCCCACCAAACCCGGCGTTGTATTGCTGCATGGATTCCTTGCACACTCAAGATGCTTTGCCTTTATCGCGCCGCTGTTGGCCCGTGATTATCACGTGGTGGCTTATGACTTCTCCGGCATGGGTGATTCCGACTCACGGGATACCTATACCGACGACGTACGCATGCAAGAATTGCTGGATGTAGCCCGTGAGACAGGGCTGTTTGCAAGCGGCCAAAAACCAACCATCATCGCGCATTCCTACGGCGGCAGTGTTGGCTTGAAAGTCATGGAGGAACACCATGAACTTTTTTCCGGCCTTGTCATCTGCGATCTAATGACGCTTCGCCCTGAACGTCTCATGGCACATGCGAAAGAGCGCGGTACGCCCGGAGCACAAGATTCAGCGCGTAAAAATAAGGTTTACCCAGACTATGAAACGGCAAAAGCTCGTTTCATCTTATCGCCGCCCCAGAAAGTGAACGAACCCTATCTATTCGACTATATGGCCTACCATTCACTCAAAAAAGTTGAAGGCGGTTGGTCCTGGAAGTTTCATCCCAGTGTTTTTGAACAGAGCACAGACTTGCATGAACGCATGCTTGCGCAAGCAATGCGGATTGCCGAAGCGCCGGGTCGCAAAGCCATTGTTTACGGCATGCAGAGCGAATTATTCGATGCTGATTCAGCCGCTTATGTGCGTGAATGCGGCGGCAGCGATATACCGATGATCGCGATACCCGATGCCAGGCACCACCTGATGCTGGATCAGCCAATGGCTTTTACCTGCGTGCTCAAGGCCATACTGGCGTTGTGGGCGTAGTCAGGTTGTCACAATGTACAGCGATCAGCTCTACCGCAGGATGTTACCAACTGCCTCGATATAACCAGGCTTTGCCCTGGCAAGTATGGCGGCATGCCGCGAACATGCAATATGAATCCACAAATCTCACAGCAAGGCCTCTAAGTAAGTGCCATTCGGCTCAGATCACTTGTGCTCATTCTTTCCAATATAGATACCGGGAGCCGCCCATGATGCGTCTAGTTGTAGTTCTTACGCTGACTCTGTTCAGTGCCGTGGTTAGCGCCAACGAAGTGGCACCAGGCATCTATCGCACGCCTGACGCAAGGTTTGAGAATCTCGATGATTACCCCTTCGCGCCAAACTATATGCAGATCGGCAAATACCGGGTGCACTACCTCGACGAGGGCCCGGCCGACGCAACGCCTATTTTGTTACTACATGGCGAGCCTACCTGGAGCTACCTGTATCGAAAAATGATTCCAGTGTTAACCGCAGCCGGCTACCGGGTCATTGCGCCCGATCTGGTCGGCTTTGGCAAATCAGACAAAGCCGCCAACACCAGCGACTACAGCTACCAAATGCAAGTTGATAGCATGCTCGAACTGGTGCAAAAGCTGAATTTGCAGGACGTAACGTTTTTTGGCCAGGATTGGGGTGGGCTAATCGGCTTACGCGTAGTCACGGCCCAGCCGGAGCGCTTCTCCAGCGTTGTTGTTTCCAATACTGGCATGCCAGACGCAGAGGGTATTGTGGGCATGCTTGGCTATTCCCTGTTCCGTCTCGCAGTATGGTGGGAAGGCGAGGTAACACTCAATGAGCTGCGAGAGGATGTGTCTTTTATGCGCTGGGTAGCTTACAGCCAAAGCGTCGATGACCTACCCGTGGGTGAACTCATGCAGTTTATGGGTGTCGATGACACCGTAGTACAGGCATACGAAGCGCCTTTTCCGGATCGCCGCTACAAAGCAGCCGTGCATGTTATGCCCTACCTTGTACCATCACAGCTACAGGAAAATGCTGCAGCCTGGAAAGTTTTTGAGAAATGGAAGAAGCCCTTTCTGGTGGCCTTCAGCGATTCAGACCCGATAACCGCCGGGGGAGACAAGGTGTTTTTAGACAGAGTGCCTACCGCACAGAACTTTCCGATTGCCGGCGCCGGCCACTTTGTGCAGGAAGACGCCGGGGTAGAACTGGCCCGGCTCATACTCCGATTTCTGGCGGGAGAAACGCTTCAACAGAGTTCTGGGAATTATCGAGCGGTAGAACCGTAGAACCGCATATGTACTTTTTGGGGTCGAGTACCCAGTTATCAAAGGCGCCCATAAGCCACTCTTTTAGTGATACATTTTTCGAGCTGCATCGCGCACTGCCTGGCGCCAACGAGCGACCGGCATGCCAGCCAACAAAAAGCCCTGGCCACTGTAGGTTTTACCTAGCTCGTCTCGCGTAATATCGAGCACACATAAACCCTCAATGCAGTGCACCGCAAGAGAAAAAACCGCTTCGGGCACGGTAGGCCGTTCTGGCTCTACCGCTTTTGAGTACACAGTGGTCACTGGATCTTTGCCAATCTCACCAATCACATAGACCTTTCCGAGCTCTTGTCGTAAAACTATCTTGATTTCATCGAGCAGCCAGTCCTGCGAAACTTCAATTGGCAGTCCCTGCGGCCCATCAACGAAACCTGGAACAAACATATCGGGTACACGAAATTGCACGGGAGTGACTGTCTGGCCTGCAAAATAATTCAGCGGCAAGCCAACAAGGAAGCCAAAGGTGAGGATAATGCCGCCCTGTGCAGGCCAGCGCAGACCACGCCAGAAATGACGCAAGCGCGCCCAGTGGCCCGACCGCGGAGGCAAGCGCGAACGCGCAGAACGGCCAAGCTCCTGCGGTATTCGCAGCGGTAAATCATCGGGATCCTCTACTCGAAAATAGGGACTGGCTTCTTTGCATAGGTTATTCGCTGCCGATAACGGCAACCTGCGTGCGCAGCGGCGGATCACCAATCTCGCACCACGCGTGGTGCGAGGACGATCATCTGGCTCTTTGCGCAACAGGCGATTCACCAGTTCCACCAAATCTTCCGGCAGATCAACATGACCGCTAACAACATCCTGTAGTGGCAGCGGCGAGCCATCGAGTAGACGCTGCGGATCTAGCCGGCCATCCTGATAAAAGGGATGCAGTCCGCTGAGCATGCGGTAGAGCAGACAGCCGAATGCAAAAAGGTCTGAGCGATGGTCCAGCGGTTCACCTCGATACTGCTCAGGCGACACCGCCAAATAGCTTCCGGCACTCAGACGTACGCGATTGCCCCCACCCATTTTGCGCGCTATACCAAAGTCCGTGAGTTTTACACGTCCCTCGTCACTGATCAATATATTGGCTGGCTTGAGGTCGCCATGAACGATCTGGTTCTGCCTGGCCAATGCCAGAGCGCCGGCCACATCACGTCCCACTGTCAGCACGCTGGATAGAGAGGGGGACACCCTTTGCAGAAACTCTTCCAGGTTGCAGCCAGGGACATACTCCATCACAAGGGCAAGATGATCGGCGGACTCTATTACATCGTGAATCGCCACCACTTTGGGGCTCTGAATACTTGCTACCGTGCGAGCCTCGCGCAGCAAATCTCTTCGCTGCGCGCGATCCGAAGGCAAGTGATAGATTTTTATGGCGACCTTACGATGCAATCGCGCATCATAACCAAGATACACGCTACCCTGCCCGCCTTGATTGATCAGGCGCAGAATTTTGTAAGGACCGACCCGGTCGTACACGGTAGTGCTTCCCTCTATTACAACTGCTCGCTAGTCCGCTGCAGGCTTATTTATTCGTGCGCGCAAAGCCGCGGTAGAAACACCCAACTGCCTGGCAGCGGCAGCGACATTGTCGCCACTCTGGGATAAAACCTGCTGAATTTCCGCTCGTGATATATCCCCCGCCAATCGATAACGTGCCGATACTTCAATGCGGCGGTAGACCGAAGTTCGGGAGACACACAAGTGTTGTGCCACCTTGCCCGGCTCATAGTCATTGGAGCTCATCGCCTCATCAAAACTGGCTTCGTCGATGTCCTGCATACGCCGCCGGTTGGTCTGGCGTGAATACGGCTCCTGTGGAGAGACATCTGAAAGTGCGTCTCTCAACATCACAGGCACCTCGGGCAGCCCGAAACTATCCCAAATCAGTTGTCCTGCGACATTACCCAACTCCCGCACGTTACCAGGCCACCAGTAACGCAGGAATTGAAAAAACGTATTGGCCCAAGCCGCAATAAGCAGAGCATCATCACCAGAAGTGGGCAGCGGGTCCGACTGACCCGCTTCTCGTGCATTGCTGCGCAGGAAGTGGCATAGCAAGGCGCCGATATCTTCAGGGTGGTGACGCAAAGCCGGCAGGTGAATTTCGATGGCACCCAGGCGGTGTCGCAATGCTCCTTTGAAATCACTGTCTTGCGCGTCCAGTGCTGCATCAGTGGCTGAGATCACACGAAGATCGACTTTTTCTACAGCACCACCCACTCGTTGTACTTCGCGCTCCTGCAACGCACGCAGTAACTGCGGCTGAACAGCGGCATCAGTATCACCGATTTCGTCGAGGAACAGCGTGCCACCGGCGGCTTGCTGGAAATAGCCCTCTGACGCTTTATCTGCACCGGTAAAGGCGCCCCGGGCGCTGCCAAAAAGCGCAGCTGGTGCCAGCTCCACCGGAATCGCCGCCATATTAACGCTGACCCAAGGGCCCCGCGCTCTATTACTGGCCGCGTGTATTTCTCTTGCGGCCAAGTCTTTGCCCGTGCCGGTTTCACCACGAATCAACACATCGAGATGGCTGCCGCCGGCACGAATCAACTGAGCACGTACAGCGTCCATCACTGCACTGTGCCCAAGCAGCAAAGATGAGATGCGCTGGTCTCCCTCCAACAGAATGGGCCTGCAACTAAGCCGCAGTATAAGTACGGTACCGTGCCCCAAGAGCAGTGGCACGCCAGCGCGAAGTAGATCTGGCTCCAGCACTGACGGGGCAGTCAGTTCTATATCGCCCAGTCGCACACGACTCGAAGATGGCTCACGTGTCAGCCTTAACTTACCCTGCTCATAATCAAATCGCAGTGACTGGCGACTAACATGAGGGTCTTCCAGGGGCACTGCAGGACCGCCTTCAGTACGGCGAAAATCAGGGCTGCGGCGGCCCAATATCCATGGCAGCGGCGCCTTGGGCTGAGTTACCACCGCCCATTCGCCAATACGAGCGGTATCGGCGTGAAAAGCAATGGTCAACAAGAGCTCATCTTCGCCTTCACTGCTGCGCCCGGGCGCTACGACCGAGGGGCGAGTGAGCTCAATATCTTGTGATGCAGCCATAGGAACATCGGCCCGCTTGCAGGGCTTTTTCTTAGAAATTGTACTGAAAGCATAGCAAACACAGGGAAAAGCGCCGCAATGGGCGCATATGATGACTAAGTGAACACCACCCAGATCGCTACCAGCGCAATCCACGCGGCGCTTGTACGCGACATCAACGATGCTACCTCCTCACTCTCACGCGCCGCCTGTGCACCAAACGCTGACGGCGTATGCGCAGGTTCTGGCGCCGGGCCAAGCGCGGCAATACCTACACTCGACAGCACCTCACCCGCATCCATTTGCGTATCACCCACTGCCGCCATCAGTTCATCCGCGCTGCGCACAAAATCGCCTGTTACTGCATAGGAAGCGGCTAGCATCCGCGCTGGAACCCAGTCGACAAAAAATAAGCAGTTGTGCGCCGCGTCGCTGTCAGTTGTGTCGCAGTACACCTGTAACAGACGATAGGCCAGTGCCGCGCCGGGGCCCAGTACAAGAAAATAAAACACCACCACGAACCAGCCCTGATAGTCCTCGTAAAAAAAGTACTGTTGATTCTGACTGTGTAATTCCTGGGGCAAAGGAACCTCCCCGTTGCCTTCTTCGTTGAATTCTCCTTCGTTGAGTTCTGCTGCATCGAGTTCTGCATCAAATTGATCCTCGGACGCATCGGTGTAAACGGGGAAATCTCCCTCGCGCAATGCTGAACGGTATTGCTCCATCACCGCAGGCACATCGCCCCGGCCAAAGGCATACACCAGCAGTAACGCCGCCAGCGCAATCCAGGGCAGGCCAAACAATAACCCCGATATACTTTCTCCCAACAAATGCACGGCTATCATCAATGGCAGCAATACTAATACCAGCGTCAACACCTCACCCGACACCACCGAGGCCACTGCTGCGCGCCAGCGATGAAACCAATCGTCGGATTGTAGAAAGCCAACCCCATCCCAGAACTTGAGCATGCCCAGTGCGAGAATAAATGCGAGAAAACTCATGAGATCATCTCCGATGACTGCAAACTATTGCGATAACGCTGCCAGTTGAACGCGGGGCCGGGGTCGGTCTTACGGCCCGGCGCAATATCACTGTGCCCGGCGATGGCGTCAATGCTCAACGCCGGGTAGTGGGCCAGCAAAGCCTGCGAGACACCCGTAAGCACCGCATACTGCTCATCGGTGTAAGGGTCATTGTCTGTCCCCTCCAACTCGATACCAATACTGAAGTCATTGCAGTTGTCGCGCCCGCGAAAACAGGACTCACCCGCATGCCAGGCGCGTTCGTCAAAACTCACAAACTGCACCAGACCGCCCTCTCGTCGCACCAGCAAGTGCGACGAAACCCGCACATCGCGAATCTCCTCAAAAAAAGGATGGGCCTCGCAATCCAGGCAGTTAGTAAAGAAGTGTTCGATCTCATCGCCGCCGTAGCAGCCCGGCGGCAGGGAAATATTATGAATAACCAGCAGTTCAGGCGCGCAGCCCTCAGGACGCGGCTCAAAGTTCTCCGAAGGCACCCGTCTCGCCCTGGTCAACCAGCCGTCCTGTATGGTGAAGTTCATGCGGGTAGTCCCCTCCCCTGTCAGATACCAGTCTAGCGCGATTCCCGCGCCGGTGGCAGGCGGAGGTTACTGGCTACAGGCTAAGGGTTGGGATTATGGGGTTTCTGGTATCTGGGCTCCAGGTTCGGTGCTCAGGCTTCGCAGTTGAAAACCACCCACAGGAAAAAAGCCACCTTGGAACGAACCAGGCCGGAGAACACCAGCGCCACTGCCTGTGGGGGCCGTGTGGCGACAGGACGCCGCCACCCGAGCCTGCACAAGGATGTGCGCTTTTTGGCGTGTCCCCATAGGCAGTGGCGCTGGTATTCTCCTCCACGCACCGACCCAACCAAATCCAACCCGCACCGCTCTCAAGCCAAAACGCCACCCGCGATACAACCCTAGTTTTTACCTAGCCCGCGCCGAACTGCTACAATCCCCGCCCACATACCATCAGCTGAACCCCACATCCCAATGGAACAATTCGACCCGAAGAAGCATGCACCCAACACAGCCTTGGTACTGGCCAACGTGCGCGCCGCCCTGACCGAAGACATCGGCGACGGCGACATCACCGCCGCGCTGATACCCGCAACTGAGAGGGCAACTGGCAAGGTCATCACCCGCGAAGCCGGCATAATGTGCGGCACACCCTGGGTAACAACCGTCTTTGCAGAGCTGGATTCCAGAGTCAAACTCGAATGGCTGGTACAAGACGGCGCTGCTGTTGCAGCCGGCGATACCCTGTTCACCCTGTCCGGCCCTGCTCGCAGCTTGCTAACCGGCGAACGCGCCGCACTGAACTTCCTGCAACTGCTGTCTGGTACCGCCAGCACCTGCGCCCGCTATGCCGGCATCGTTGCCGATACAAAAACGAAGCTTCTCGATACACGCAAAACTATTCCAGGCCTGCGTATTGCACAAAAATATGCAGTGCGCTGCGGCGGCTGCCACAACCACCGCATTGGCCTGTACGACGCTTTCCTGATTAAAGAAAACCACATCAATGCCTGCGGTGGAATTGGTAAAGCAATAGACACCGCGCGCCAAAATGCACCCGACAAACCGGTTGAAGTAGAAGTAGAAACGCGCGAAGAACTGGAACAGGCACTGGCGGCTGGTGCAGACCGGGTGATGCTGGATAACTTCAGTCTTGCTGACATGACCGCAGCCGTGCAACTCAATAACGGCAAAGCAGAACTGGAAGCGTCAGGCAACGTGACGGACGCAACCTTGCTATCGATTGCCAACACCGGCGTGGATTACATCTCTATTGGTGCGCTGACTAAAGACTGCAAGGCGATGGATTTGTCCATGCGGCTGGACTAAATTGCGTTAGGCTAGATTGCGTCAAGTTAGAATGAGATAGACAGGTCGTGTCAGACCAACGGCGTCTTACTGACCAGTACACCATTATTGTCGGCGTAAATATAATCCCCCGGCGAGATATTCACACCGCCAAAATGTAATGCAATATCGCGCTGCCCCATGCCTAGCTTCTCGGTTTTAAGCGGGCAAGTGCCCAGGGCTTTTACCCCAAGGTTAGTCACGGCGATCTCCGCCGCATCACGCACGGCGCCATTGATGACTAGCCCCGCCCAACCGTTGCTCGCCGCCTTTTCCGCCAGCATGTCTCCCAGCAATGCACGCCGCAGAGAACCACCTCCATCCACCACAATTACCCTGCCCTCACCCGGCTCATCAACACAGGCCTTTACCAGGGAGTTGTCCTCGTGACATTTGATGGTCACCACGGCACCGCCAAAGCACTGCAACTGACCGTAGTTGCGAAACTGCAGCTCCACGGCTTTTGCCTCAGGTGATGCATCGCTGAGGTCTGGTGTGGAGATGTCGCTCATCGCGTGATTCCTTGCCATTACGGTCGAGATTTGCAGTATATCGTAAACCGTTGCGAGGCTCCCGGTGACAAGCAGTGCTGCCATTCTCCAGCCGCGCAGAGCGTAAAATTGAAGCCTGTACAACGGCCCTGCCCCAAATGGCGCTGACTTAAGTACAATTGGAGCGCGTAGGTGCCAAATCGAGCATACCTGACAGCAGATATTCCGAGTACAGGTAACGCTTACCGGCTTCGCACTGCTTTTGCGCCGCTACCCGGTTTTCCCACTGGAAGCACTCAGCGAGGCACAACTTGGCAAGTACGACTCAATGCGTATAATTCCCCAAAGGAATATCTATGGACTTTTGCATTCACTCGATGAATGCACACCGTCTCACAGGAGAGCCACGTGAACGTCAACCGGATCGACCTCAATCTACTGGTCTACCTCGACGCCCTGCTGCGAGAGCGCAACGTCACACAGGCAGCCAATCAGCTGAATCTGTCCCAGCCCGCCATGAGCAATGGCCTGCGCAGGCTGCGGGAATTATTCGACGACCCACTACTGGTGCGCACCAGTGAGGGTATGACCCCTACTGAACGGGCACTAGAGCTGGAGCCCGTGGTGCGCGAGGTACTGAGCAAGATCGATCAGGCCGTACAGCCCAAACGGGAATTCGAGCCTCAGAATGCTGAGCGCGTCTTTCGTATCATGGCCAGTGATTATGCTGAAGCCACTCTATTCCCCAGCGTCCTGGGCAAACTGCGCAACCAGGGCCCGGGCCTGACGCTGGATATCATGACCCCGTCGGACGTCAGCTTCCAGGATGTAGAGCGCGGCAAGGTGGATCTGGTGATCAACCGTTTCGATTCCATGCCCCAGTCCTTCCACCAGATCCCACTCTGGAACGACACGTTTACCTGCGTACTCAGCCCAAACAATCCGGTATTGGAGGACTTCACCCTGGAGTCCTACCTGGAGGCAAACCATGTATGGGTGAGTAAGACGGGCATGGGCGTTGGTGTGGGCGTTGACCCGTCAGACGTTCAGCGCCTGGGCTGGGTAGACGTCGCCCTGAACAAACTGGGAAAAAAACGCCAGATCAGGGTCTTTACGCGCCACTACCAGGCCGCCATGACGCTGGCTGAACAGAACGACCTTATCGTCACGCTACCGACCCGAGCAGCAATGCTAAAAAAGGACAACCCGCGCGTGGTATTGCGCGAGCCACCGCTGGAGATTCCTCCGCTGGAACTAAAAATGGCCTGGAGCCCACTGCTGCAACACAATCCGGCCCACAAATGGCTGCGAACGCTGATAAAAGAGACCGCCCGGGAGATGTACGGCGACTAGTTGCCGCCCAGCTGCCCGGCACAACCATTCACTCGTAAAATGCCGGTGATAGAAGCGATAAATTGGCTAAATTATAGGTCGCCACCTACAATCGCCAACGAAGCAATTATCACTTGCCGCGCAGGCATTGCGGCCAGCAGTAACAGGAATGACACCATGACTGAACGAGTCCAGCACGGCGGCCTGAAGGTTGCCCGCGAACTGAATGACCTCCTTGAAAATGACATCGCCCCGGGCACCGGGATCGCGGTAGCAAACTTCTGGCAGGCACTGGAAGATATTCTTGCGGATCTTGGCCCACGCAATCGCGCTTTGCTGGCAATTCGTGACGATATACAGGAGCAGATCGATGGTTGGCACCGCGAACATCCGGGGCCAGATTATGATCGCGCAGCCTATCGCACCTTTCTGGAAGATATTGGCTATCTTTTACCCGAGGGGCCGGATTTTGCTATCAGCACCGAGAATGTAGACGAAGAAGTTGCCATCCTCGCTGGGCCACAGCTAGTAGTGCCCGTTATGAACGCACGCTACGCACTGAACGCTGCCAACGCGCGCTGGGGCAGTTTGTACGATGCGCTGTATGGCACTGATGTGATCCCCGAAGACGGCGGTGCAGAGCGCGCCGGCGGTTACAACGCTGTGCGTGGCGACAAAGTGATTGCTTATGCGCGAGCGTTTCTCGACGAGAACGTGGCCCTGGCCAACGGCAGCCACACAGACAGTATGACTTACCGGATTGTGGATGGCGCGTTACAAGTGCAAATGCGTAATGGCGACTACACCGCTCTGGCCGAGCCCACACAACTGCGTGGTTACACCGGCAGCGCGGAGCAGCCCGACAGTGTATTGCTGCGCCACAACGGCCTGCACATTGAAATTCAAATCGACCGTGAACACGCCATTGGGCAGACCGATGCCGCAGGCGTAAAAGACGTGGTTCTGGAAGCAGCGCTTACCGCCATTCAGGATTGTGAAGATTCGGTTGCTGCCGTTGACGCTGAAGATAAAGCCCTGGCCTACCGTAACTGGTTAGGCCTGATGCGCGGCAACCTCACCGAAGAACTCCATAAGGGCGGCAAGACCATGACGCGTCGCCTGAACAGCGACCGTCGCTTCAACGCCCCCGATGGTGGCGAGCTGGTACTGGCCGGGCGCAGCCTGTTGTTTGTGCGCAATGTTGGCCACCTGATGAGCAACCCGGCCATCATCGATGCTGGCGGCAATGAAATTCCCGAGGGCATTATGGATGCCATGTTCAGCGCCATGATCGCTCTGCACGATCTGAACAAAACGGCTGACGCAGACCGTAACTCGCGGGCAGGCAGCGTTTACATCGTGAAGCCAAAGATGCACGGCCCTGAGGAAGTTGCCTTTACCTGCGAACTGTTCAGTCGCATCGAAGATGCCCTGGGTATGGCACGCAACACTCTGAAGATGGGCATCATGGACGAGGAGCGTCGCACCACGGTGAACCTGAAGGAGTGCATTCGAGTCGCGCGTGAACGCTTGGTCTTTATCAACACAGGCTTTTTGGATCGCACCGGCGACGAGATTCACACTTCCATGGAAGCGGCCGCCATGACGCCAAAAGGTGCTATGAAAGAGGAAGCCTGGATAAAAGCCTACGAAGACTGGAACGTTGATGTTGGTCTGAGCTGTGGCCTGCTCGGCAAGGCACAGATTGGCAAAGGCATGTGGGCCATGCCAGATCTCATGGCACAAATGATGGAAAACAAAATTGCCCACCCACGCTCCGGCGCCAGCACCGCCTGGGTGCCCTCGCCTACAGCCGCCACACTGCACGCTATGCACTACCATCAGGTGAATGTCGCGCAGCGGCAACAGGAATTACTGGGGCAATCGCGCGCTTCACTGGATGATATTCTGAGCATTCCACTAAAGGGCGCCGCTGGACTGTCAGACAAGGACATCCAGCGTGAACTGGACAACAACGCCCAGGGTATTCTTGGCTATGTTGTGCGCTGGATTGACCAGGGTGTGGGTTGCTCCAAGGTGCCCGACATCAATCACATTGGTCTGATGGAAGACCGCGCGACCCTGCGCATCTCCAGCCAACACATTGCGAACTGGTTACGCCACGGCGTGTGTAGCGAAGATCAGGTGCGTGAAACACTTGAACGCATGGCTGCAGTGGTTGACCAGCAAAACGCGTCTGACCCGGTCTACCGCAACATGGCGCCTGACTTCGATGACAACATTGCGTTCCAAGCGGCCTGCGATCTGGTGTTTCGCGGCGGCGAACAACCCAATGGTTACACCGAGCCCGTGCTGCATGCGCGGCGTCTTGAAGCCAAAGCACGCTTGGGCGCCTAAGCCCTTCGAGCTGCACACAACAACAAAAGCCTGGCAATCGTTGGGCTTGGGTCGCTCTTTCCGCTGTTCCTTAGCCGCGACAGTTGGCAGGAAGGTATTTGAGCGGTACTGGCGATTCAAATTCACCCACCCAGCCAGGGACGCACTCCCAAGTCATTGTGCCGTCTGAATTAGTGGAGCCGGACAGTGAAAAAACCGAGTAATTCCCAACGTCTGGGTCGCCACCTTCCCACACACTACTATACACACCAGCACCAATATAAACCGTCTCCCCGAGCACTAGAGGATTGGGGCTAATACCTAATCCAAATACAATGTCACCGTCTAAAACACTAAAGTCGGCTCCAAAAAATTCATTTCGAGCAGGGTATCAGCCGTTAACCGCTACATATTCTGCAACCGTTGTTTTCACGGTGGACAAGGCTGTGAGAGGCTCGGACATCTTGGCACGCACAATATAATCCTGATAAGCCGGTAACGCGATCGCTGCCAGGATGCCCACACTCGCTATCACGATCATCAGTTCTATAAGCGTAAAGCCAGACTGTTTTTCCCGTACTGCTTGCATCGCAATATCCCCTGTTCGTTGATTCAGTCACAAACAGCGGTTATCAATAGCCGATTATTTTAGTCTTCAAAGGAATATCGGCAATGCCTGTGCCAACTACTGACGGTCAGCATACACTTTATATTATTTGATTTATTATCAATAGGTTATAAGATATTCGGCTAATCAGGAGAACCTCAGCGCCCGCTATGAAGACACGGTGTGGGATAGATTAGGCAACTCAAGCAAGCCAATGTGTGACAATTTTTGTCAGCACTTGCCCGGTGACGGGCCTGCGCCGTCAGGGCGTGTCGTCTGAGGTGTCCTTAAACTGCAGATTGGTCAGCTGCTCGGACAGCAGCCCGATGAGAAACATGACCATGCCCGCCAGGATCAGCATGGTGCTCATATTGGTGAAGCGCCATCCGGTTTGCATGACCGTGAGGGCGTAATTGAGCAAACCAAGGCCCGACACAAAAACCGCCGCAGGGAAATACACCTTCAAAGGTGAGTACAGGGTGCCGACCTTGAAAATAATCAACAGGAAACGCACGCCATCCTTAAGCAGGTTTATGTGGCTTTTGCCAATGCGTTTCGACACTTGAATGGGCACAAAACCGACGGAGTAACCGGCCCGGAAGAAAGCCATCGTAGAGGTGGTCGGATAGCTAAAACCATTGGGCAAGAGGTAGAGAAAGCTCAGGAATTTCCGCCGGTCGACGCAGCGGAAGCCAGAGGTCAGGTCATCGATTTTACGTCCCACCATCCAGCTGGCGAAACCGTTATAAAACGCATTGGCACTCCACCGGGCAACACTCGCCTGTGATTCTTTACCGCTGCGCGCGCCAACTACCAGGTCATAACCCTCTTCCACCTTGGCCAGTAATCGCTCGACATCGGCAGCACTGTGCTGGCCGTCACCATCCATGAACACCAGATAATCACCACTGGCAGCCCTCGCACCGGACTTTATGGCAGCACCGTTGCCCTTGGAGTACGGATGGTTCACCACACGACAACCTGCGTCGGCCGCAACCTGCGCGGTACCGTCGGTGGAGCCATCGTTGACCACGATAATTTCTGCGCCGCGGTACAGCGAAATCAGTTCTGCGAGCAAGACAGCAATGCCCTGCTCTTCATTCTTGGCGGGAATAACAATTGAAAAATTCACGCTACCTCTCCAGGTAAAGTTCGAGCGTCTGTTGTTCGGCTACGGTCAAATTGCCTTTCGCATCCATCCCCTGCAGGATGGCGATGACCTCTAGTGCCTCATCGTCCCTATTCAGGACCGAGGCAAAGTGCAGTTTCATTAACAGACCGCGCTTGTGTTTGGGCGCCATTATCAAAAAGCGCTCCGTGTAGGCATAGGCATTATCATACCGGCCCAGGACGTTTTCCAGAACCGCTAGATTGGCGTAAATATTTGACTTGCCCTTACGCACGTCTGGATCCTCGAGATACAGCACCTGGAACCGATCGGCCAACCTGTGCGTATCGAATCGGGGACACCGATCGTCCTGTAACATGCGCACCAGCGTCAGCAACGTGGTCACTGAGGACAGCGGACGCCCCCTATCTGATTGGGCAAAGCCATCAATGACA
>JBLFXU010000014.1:0-19756 GCA_047609575.1 Bacteroidia bacterium
CAAAGCTCAGTCCCCTGGTGCAGTAACTGGTGAAAAGAGTGTTGCCCCAGAGTGCCGGCGGAGCCCCAGAGTATGGGTGCCGTGCCGTAATCTATAGCTTGCCCGTCGCTGCTGATGCGCTTGCCATTGGACTCCATGGTGAGTTGCTGCAGAAAGTCTGGTAGCTGTTTCAGACTATGATCATAGGGCAATACGGCGTGGCCATCGGCGTCGTGAAAGTTGCAGTACCAGATTTCCATGAGGCTCATCAGCAAAGGCAAATTGAGAACGGGGTCGGCACTGCTAAAATGCTTGTCCATGGTTTCTGCGCCGGCAAGAAAGTCCTCGAAGTTATCCCAGCCGATGGCGATAGCAACGCTCAGTCCTACAGCAGACCACACAGAGTAGCGCCCACCCACCCAGTCCCACATAGGTAGACAATTGTTTGCTGCGATGCCGAAGTCCGCTGCAGCGGCAAGGTTCGTGGTAACCGCCAAAAAATGGCAGTTGAGGTCTGCTTCATTGGCCCCACCTGCGAGGATCCATTGGCGCGCCGCGAGGCTGTTGGCCAGTGTCTCTTCCGTACGAAAGGACTTTGAGCAGACAATAAAAAGTGTGGTGGCCGGGTCCAGATTGGTCAGCGTGCCTTGTAGGTCTGCCGGATCCACGTTGGCCACATAATGGCAGCACAGTTTCCCGTGAAAGGGTGTCAGGGCTTCGGTAGCCAATCGGGGCCCTAGGTCGGATCCCCCAATGCCTATATTCACAACATCGGTAATGGGCTTACCAGTAAACCCCAGATGGTTGCCAGCATGCAGCGCAGTTGTGATATTGCGTATCTGAACGCGTGCGGCGGCCACGTCAGAGAACTTTTGCTGCGTTGAGGAGGATGCTCGCAGTAGTGTGTGCAGGGCGGGTCGGCCCTCTGTTATGTTCACTTCCTGCCCCGACAAGAGCGCTGCTATGCCTGCGCTGATCTGGGCCTGCTCTGCCAGCAGAAGTAGCTTATCAATAACGTCTCGAGTCAGAAGGTGCTTGCTAAAATCCAGGGTCAGGCCAGCGGCGCTAACAGTGTAGTTCTTTACGCGGCTTGTATCTTCATGGAAAAGCTGTGCGATTGAGGTGTTCTTTAGTTCGCCTGCAAGCTTCTGCAGCTCGGCAAACGCCGGTAGGTCAGTGAGAAGTGTGCGTGATGTCATGCCGGCCCCGGGAAATGTGCGTGGTCAAGTATATGAAGTGCGCACTGGCGACGCAATCAGGCAGGCTAATGGTCGCGATTGACGGACAGGTCGTTGATGGCATGCAGCGCATCCCGGGCAGCGGACGGCCCTAGTACTTCCAGTGCGGACATGGCCTGCTGATGATGACGAGCGGCCTGGTCCCGAGTGAATTCCAGGGCGCCGCTAGCGTTTACCGCGGCCACCACCTCATCGATACCATCAGCGCTGCGGGCCAGTATCGCCTCACGCACTATTGCTTGCTGTGCTGCGGTGCCCTCGCGCAATACATGAATCAATGGCAGGGTCACTTTGCCCTCGGTAAGGTCATCACCTACATTTTTACCCATGGTTTGAGGGTCGCCGTCATAGTCCAGCACGTCGTCAATCATCTGGAACGCTATACCAAGATGCAGCCCGAACTGGTGCAGGCTGTTGACTACTGGAGTGGCGGCCCCGGACAAAATGCCGGCACCGCGGCAGGCGGCGGCGAATAAAATAGCGGTCTTACGGCTTATGACCTCGCGATATTGCTCCTCTGTTGCATCGGGATCGCCAGCGCGCACCAGCTGCAGCACCTCGCCTTCAGCTATCGTATTGGTGGTATCTGCCATATGGCTCAGGATATCCATATCCGCCAGCTGCACCATTAGCTGAAACGCTCGCGTATACAGGAAATCCCCAACCAGTACCGAGGGTGCATTGCCGAACTCGGCGTTGGCCGTGGGTCGGCCCCGGCGCAAGCTGGAAATGTCGACCACATCATCGTGTAACAGGGTCGCGGTATGTATAAATTCAATGGTAGCGGCGAACTTGATGTGTCGTTCTGTGCATTGTCCCAAAGCTGCACCACACAGCAACACCAGCAGAGGCCGCAGGCGCTTGCCGCCGGCATCTACGATGTAATGGCCTACATTTTCGACCATGTCCACGTCAGAGTGGAGCTGCTCAACGATGAGATCGTTGACCTGCTGGAACTCCCGTGCCACGGTGGCGCGAATTTGCTGCATAAGATGAAAGGGCTATGAAAAAGTGCCCGAGAATCCTAGGCTGCACCCGGTGACCTGTCAAGCGGCTTGCGAACTTGCGGGTACTACGCAAGCCCTTGTTTTTAGTCCCAAATAGCCCTTGCCGGTGGCTATGGTATTGCGTACAATCCCCGCCCTCTTGGCCGTACTGCGCCCCATCGCGCCGGTCATAGGATTCATCCACTGTTTGTGCCTGGCTCTGCCCCCTTGATTTCAAAGGGATTTTTTGCAAATTGCGAGCAGGCTAATTGAACGGAGCACGAAATGTACGCAGTAATAGAAAGTGGTGGCAAGCAGCACCGCGTTATTGAGGGCGAGACCCTCAAACTGGAAAAAATTGAAGCCGCTACCGGTGATACGATCGAATTCGATCGTGTGCTGATGGTTGGTGGTGACAACATTAAGATTGGCACTCCTTTGGTCGACGGTAGCAAGGTAACCGCAGAGGTGATTAGCCAAGGTCGTCACGGCAAGATCAAAATCATCAAATTCAACCGCCGTAAGCACTACCGGAGAGAGACTGGCCATCGCCAGTGGTTCACCGAGGTGAAGATTACCGGTATCAAGGCATAAGGGAGGGCTTGCACAGTGGCACACAAGAAAGCTGGTGGTAGTACGCGTAACGGACGTGATTCAAATAGTAAACGTCTTGGCGTCAAGCGCTTCGGTGGACAAGTAGTTAAAGCAGGCAACATTCTGGTTCGTCAGCGTGGTACCCGTTTTCACGCAGGTGAGAATGTCGGTATTGGCAAGGATCACACATTGTTTGCGAAAGCCAACGGCACGGTGGAGTTCATTGTCCGCGGTCCTAAGAGTCGTAAATTTATTCAGGTGGTGAGCGCCTGAGTCGCGCACTGACCTGAACGACTAAAGGCCTCGTCAATTGACGGGGCTTTTTTTTGTATACTGCTTTTAGTTTATGGGTATAGCGCGAACAGCGCGGCTTGATAGCTCAGGATGTTTATTGGAGTGGGCATTGAGAGAGCGGGTGAACAGGCTATGCCGGGGTCGCAAAAAGCGCCATCCATGGCAGCTCGACTTCAGCCATCCATGGCTTCAGACGCCCCGACATAGCCTGTTCACCCACTCTCTAAGCAGATATCGTACGATCTATTAGTTATTGGGGATATCGAGCGGTGGGTGCAAGACTTTGCCTGACCGGACCGTGCGAGCCCATGGACGGGCGAGCCCGAGCGCACATGGATGTGCTGGTAGCGGGTCCGGTCAGGCAAAGTCTTGTACGCATCGCACGGAACAAGTAACGAACAAGCAAGTTTATATCTGGTTCAGGTAGCAAAAAAGCCGTGGGCCAGAAAGGGAAAAAACGTGAAATTTGTAGATGAGGCAAGTATCAACGTGCACGCGGGAAGAGGCGGCAATGGCTGCATGAGCTTCCGGCGTGAGAAGTATGTAGCCAGAGGCGGACCCGATGGTGGTGATGGCGGCGATGGCGGCAGTGTTATTTTCGTTGCCGATGAAGCCCTCAATACCATGGTGGACTACCGTTTCCAGCGCAATTACAAAGCCGAAGCTGGCGAGGGTGGTAAAGGGCGTAATTGCACCGGTCCAAGTGGCGAAGACCTGATCTTACCGGTACCGATTGGCACGACCGTAATAGATGAGGACATTGACGAGGTCCTTGGGGACCTGTCGGTGCATGGCCAGCGCTTGATGGTAGCGCGCGGCGGCTTCCATGGATTGGGCAATACACGTTTCAAATCGAGTACCAACCGCGCACCGCGCCAGTTTACGCCCGGAAGTGACGGGGAATCACGCAGCCTGAAGCTAGAGCTTAAAGTGCTGGCCGATGTGGGGCTGCTAGGTCTGCCTAATGCGGGTAAGTCGACGCTGATTCGTGCTGTTTCATCGGCGAAACCAAAAGTTGCCGATTATCCTTTTACCACTTTGGTGCCGAACCTGGGTGTTGTGAAGGTTGAGGCGCATCGCAGTTTCGTCATGGCAGATATCCCGGGTTTGATCGAGGGTGCTTCAGACGGTGCCGGTTTGGGTATCCGATTCCTCAAACACCTGACGCGCACCCGAATTCTGCTGCACCTGGTTGATATGGCGCCCTACGATGGCACTGAACCGGCGCAGGCCGCACTGTCTATAGTGCGTGAGTTGGAGGCTTTCAGCCCGACCCTTGCCAAGCGCGAGCGCTGGCTAGTACTGAATAAACGGGATCTGGTGGACGAAGAGACCTTTGACCAGCGCAGAGCCGCCGTGCTCAAGGCGCTGGGCTGGGAGGGCCGTGTATACTCGGTTTCTGCGATTCGCAGTGACGGTACTGACGCAATGTGCGGCGACCTGATGACGTATTTGGAAGAGATCGCTGCGGCAGAAAGCGAAGACCCAACATTGATAGAGGCCGAACAGATCCTACAGCGTAATATGCAGCTGGAGGCGAGGCAGCGAATTGAGGGTCTGCGTGAGCAGCGACGTCGCGGTGATGATGCGGTAGGTGATGACGAAGACGATGATTTTGATGATGACGACTTTGATGTCGACGTCGAGTATCAGCCCTAAGGAATCAGGCAATGGCACAACGCGCTGAAATTGCACAGTCAAAGCGCTGGGTCGTTAAAGTCGGCAGCGCGCTACTGACCGACGACGGTCGGGGGCTGGATGACGCCATGATTACTGCGCTGGTTGACCAGCTTGTGGCCTTGCGTTCCAGTGGCTGCGAAGTGGTGCTGGTCTCCAGCGGTGCAGTTGCAGCCGGGGTTGTGCGGCTGGGTTGGTCTGTTCGCCCGCATCTGGTGCATGAACTGCAGGCAGCTGCAGCGGTGGGGCAATCGGTGCTGGTACAGAGTTACGAGGCCGCTTTTCGAGCGCATGGCGTGGCCATCGCGCAGGTACTGCTGGGCCATGATGATATTACGGCCAGGGATCGCTATCTCAATGCACGCGGTACCTTGAAGACCCTGCTCAAGCTAGGTGTCGTACCTGTTATCAATGAGAACGACACGGTAGTCACCGAGGAAATCCGCTTCGGGGATAACGATACGCTCGCGGCTCTGGTGGCAAATCTCATCGATGCCGATGCACTGTTGCTACTGACTGATCAATTGGGCCTGTTCGACAGCGACCCGCGTAAAAACCCGGATGCCAAGTTGATAGATAGCTGCGATGTGAACGATTCGAAGCTGGAGGGTATGGTAGGAGAGGGCGGTTCACTGGGTCGTGGTGGCATGATTAGTAAGCTGCGCGCAGCGCGTCTTGCAGCGCGCTCTGGAACCGAGACACTCATCGCCTCTGGCAGGATCGCCGGTATTATCGGCAGCGCCGCAGCGGGTGAGCAGGTTGGAACCTGGCTACAAACCGGCAAGCGGCCTGAAAATGCACGTAAGCAGTGGTTGGCCAGTATGGTGCGTCTTGCCGGCACGGTAGAACTGGATGAAGGCGCGGTGCGTGTTCTGCGCGAATCCGGTCGCAGCTTGTTGCCGGTTGGTGTGTGTGCGGTGCAGGGTGAGTTTAGTCGGGGCGATATGGTGTCCTGCCGCGATGTGCTGGGCGTTGAAGTGGCCAGGGGTCTGGTGAACTACAGTGCGGCGGAGACTCGGCAGATTATGGGGTCAGCCTCCAGTGCCATAGAAGATATTCTGGGTTACCAGGATGAAGAAGAGCTTATTCACCGTGATAACCTCGTCCTGAGCTAAGGCGTTCGCCTGAGGCTTCTTTCAAAACGCTGCTAGCTCAGCCAGCGTCCGATGGGCGTTTTCACCCAGAGAATTTCCATCAGCTTTTTCATGCCCTCGGCGCTCTTGACACTGTAGGGATAGCCACTTTGTAGTTTGCCGCCAAAGCGGTCGATGACAATGGGCATCTCGTGGCAGTAGCCGCGCATCCCTTTCTTGCCATTCACCTGACCCAGCCCTGAATTTTTCTTGCCGCCAAAAGGTGCGGCAGGAATACCGTAGCTCACAGCCATATCGTTGACGCTGCAGGCGCCAGTATCGAGGGCGCAAGCCATGTTGTAGCCCTTTTCTTTGTCCTGTGTCCAAACGTTGCCGTTCAGGCCGAACTCGGAATCGTTGGCCAGGGCCAGCGCTTGTTCCTCAGAATCTACTTTCTGGATGCACAGGATCGGACCAAATGTTTCCAGCACCATGATATCCATGTTGTTGTCGACTTCGGTTATAACTGTTGGCTCGTAGTAGAGGCCTGTTAGATCGGGATTGCGGCGCCCGCCCATGTGTATGGTCGCGCCTTTGGCCCGCGCATCCTCTACATGTGCCTCAATGATGGTCATCTGGCGGTCCCAGAACACCGCACCGATATCCTCATCCCAGCCGTGTTGTTGTCCTTGTCGCAGGCCTTTGCCCTTTTCCAGGATCAGGCGCAGGAACTCGTCGTACACGTCCTTCACCACGTAAATGCGCTCGGTGCCGCAGCAGTAGTGGCCGGTATTCATGCAGGAGCCAACCCAGGCGCCATCGGCAGCTCGGTCCAGATCCGCGTCGGCACAGACGATCATGGCATCGTTGCCGCCAAGCTCCAGTGTGCAGGGAATGAGCTGGCCAGCTGCGGCTTGCGCCACATTGCGACCCGTGGCCACGGAACCCGTAAAGGACACCTTGTCGACGCCGCCGTTTACAATGGCTGCACCAGTAATGCCATCACCCATGAGTACTTGCAATACGCCATCGGGTAGTCCGGCTTCACGGAATATTTCTTCGGCGAGTTTCGCTGAGTATGGAGTGACCTCTGAGCCTTTGGCGACCACGGTATTACCCGCTAGCATGGCCTGCGTTGCCTGGTTCATGAGCAGCACAAACGGACCGTTCCAGGGCGTGATCAGGCCTATCACCCCCAGCGGTTTGTAGACGATGCGCAGCTGCTTCATCAGGCCGAGTATGCCGTGCGCCTTGCGCTTGCGGGGACGCAGGAAGCTCTCTGCGTTTTTGGCGTAGTAGCACAATTGATCCGCCACGGAGAAAACCTCCATGCTCATGGCGTCCGTGCGAGCCTTACCTGTTTCTTCGACCACGGTATCGATGATCTTGTCCTGACGCGCAATAACAATTTTCAGGGCTCTTTCAACAATGTCTGCGCGTTCGCGCATGCTGGTGGCTGCCCAGGCGGGTTGCGCGGCGCGTGCTTTGGCGATGGCAGCCGCTACATCCTCCTCATTGGCACAGACCAGCTCACCGATTGGCTCCAGCGTGACGGGGCTTTTTAGCTGCAGGTGGCGGCGCGAATCGTTGGATTCAATAGGTTCGTAAATAGACATGGGCGACCTCTTTAATCAGACAGATTAAACTAATGATCGTTAGTCTACCTGTCAATGTCTTTTGGCGGCGTGCCGGACTGACACAAACGCTCATTCACCGGTACACATAAGGGGGTACTCGCTTTCATTACAAGCTCGTTTGAATATGGAATAATGCCGCACCCCACGAATGAGTATGTATTAAGTCCATGACCACCGCCCCCGCAGCACTGCTGACACTCTATTGCGTCGCGATTGCCTCATTCTCACTGCTGGGAGGGTTGTTGCCCCAGTGGGTGCGTATGACCCACACTCGAACCCAGCTCATTATGAGCCTGGTGTCCGGGCTCATGCTGGGCGTGGCGTTTTACCACCTGCTGCCGCACAGCGTCATTCTGTTTGGGGATGCTGCCGCCATCGATACAGCGGTAGGGTGGTTGATGATGGGC
Source organism: Bacteroidia bacterium (assembly GCA_047609575.1). Taxonomy (GTDB): domain Bacteria; phylum Pseudomonadota; class Gammaproteobacteria; order Pseudomonadales; family Halieaceae; genus Marimicrobium. The sequence goes on from JBLFXU010000014.1 coordinate 7,886, forward strand.
CTGATCTCCATGTTCCTGTTGCTGCGACTGTTTCATTTTCACCAGCACGACTTCAGCGCCGAAGAAGATAAGCTGCATGATCATGCCCACCCAGAGCATGAGCATGGTGCCCATCAGCTCAGTTGGGTGGGCATTACGCTTGGTTTGGGTGTGCACACGTTGATTGACGGTGTGGCCCTGGGTGCCGTTATGCTTGGCTCACATGCTACGACAGGGTTGGTGGGGGTGGGTGTATTCCTGGCGATCCTGCTGCACAAACCACTGGATGCCATGTCCATTGTTACTATCATGCAGGCCAGTGGGTGGAGTAAGGCCTCGCGGCTAGCGGCCAACCTTGTATTTGCGCTGTTGTGCCCGCTTGGCGCGCTGTTGTTTTTCTTCGGTGTCGATATGGCGTCGGCTAGTGGCGGACCAATCGTGGCGGCCAGTCTTGCCTTCGCCGCCGGCGCCTTTATTTGTATCGCCCTTAGCGATCTGTTGCCCGAGGTACACTTCCACAGCCACGACCGCCTCAAGTTGACGCTGGCCTTCTTATTGGGCATTTCCCTGGCCTGGTGCATGGGCATATTTGAGCCCGGTGGTTTGCACGGTGCGGTGGTGCATTAATGAGTCGAGAGCAACGCACAATTTTTCCGCCAATCTGGCTGTTGTTTGGCCTGGTTGTCATTTTCTGTTGTAACGAGCTCTTCCCCGGTCCCAGGTTCACCAGCATTGCCGGGCAGGTCGCCGGCGGTGTGTTTATCGTGGCAGGTCTGCTTTTATTGGTCACAGCGAATGGTTTGTTCAGTGCAGCCGGCACCAATGTCATTCCCTTTCGTGAAGTCACTGCACTGGTGACTACGGGCGTCTATCGCATCAGCCGTAATCCCATGTATTTGGGTATGTTGTTAGTGTTAATTGGAGTGGCCGTCACGGTGGGCGCAACAACGGCATTGCTGGTGCCGCCGATCTTCGCTGGCATAGTGCAGCTGCGTTTTATTCAGGGCGAGGAAAAAATGCTGCTTGCGGCTTACCCGCAGGAATACGCCGCTTATTGTAACCAGGTGCGGCGCTGGATTTAAACGGACAGCTATTGTTCCCGGCTACTGTAACCAGTCGCTTATGTGTTGCTGCGCGATGTTAGCCAGTGCGTGGATGTGCTGCTCGTCGCTATTCAGACAGGGCATGTACTCAAACTTCTCCCCGCCGGCTTTTAGAAAATAGTCGCGGTTTTCTTCGCCAATCTCCTCGATCGTTTCCAGACAGAAACTCTTTCAGGCAGCGCCTGAGCGCTCCTGGTTCCGGCGCGTCCGGCGTGCCAAGGTTGGTCATCAGAATACCCGTGTGTGTCGCGTATCCTGCATCAAAGCTCTGGTTGTTTAGATATCGCATGCTGGGGCCGATATACGGATGTGACACTCTACTGCCAAGTGATACGAGCACTAGTGCCAGTCTGATCGCTTAGCGCAGCAGCGTATCTAGCAGGACTCCAATCAGGAATAGCGACGTAAACTATCGGGTATGTCGAAACGCATGGGCAGAGAACCACAGCGGCCAGATCTCAGGCGGGTAGTCTGCGGTTAGTCTGCGGGTGGTTGCTCGGGTTTTGGCTGGCTCAATGCACGCAATAGACCTGGCAGGCGGGGCAGGTTCAACAGAATTAACAGGCCGGCCCAGCTGAATTGTCCGGCGACGACCAGGCCGCAGGCCAGCAGGTACTGGGCCGCACTTATAACGGCGATAGCTCGTCGTCCATTCCGCTCCCCGATGATCACCGGCAAGGTCTTCACTCCCTTGCTGCGATCCGCTTCCAGCTTGTCCGTGTGTTTACCAAATAACACGGCGGTGGGGCCTAGTGCGAAGACAAGGCTGACCCAGGTAACCTCCCAGCTCCATTGTCCGGCCAGCACGTAGTATGTGCCGCCGACCATAAGTGGCCCCCACACCAGCAGTACGGCAGGCTCGCCCAGTCCGTAGTATTTTAGGGGAACAGCACGAAGAAGGCACCGTCCAGCATCAGGTCCATGGTTAGGCCGCTGCGCTGCACGATCAGCCACCCGCCCAGAGAGAGTGCGACTGCGGCGGTAGTGGCCAGGTAGCGCCAGAACTGTGCCTCATTCATGAGGCCGTCCTCCAGCACATGCACGCCGTACTGATTGCGATAGTAGTTGTCGCGGTCTATGCCGCAGCGCGAATCGATATAGTCGTTCAGCAAGTTGTTGGTAGCGTGGGCGAATAGCAGGCCCAGCACAGTGGCCAGCTATAAATCCCACTGCAGGAAGCCGTTGCGCCAGGCTAACAGTCCACCCAGTGCTGCAGCGGTGAGGGTCATGAACAGTGCGGAGGCGGGGCAGGCGATCAACCAGCGAGCGACGGGGTCCAGAGCCTGCCATTCGCTTTGCGTCAGCGTTGGCATCTGGTCCAGTGCGCGGCCCCATATACGGAAATCGATCATGTAGACGCCCGGCGGAGGTGGGGTGTGAGAGTGGCTGAAGCGTTACGTTTCATGCTGTGTTGTCATATCAGGCAAGTGGGCGGTCCAGCAGTGTGCGACCTTCGACGCGCAAGTGTAGGCTTTGCTGCAGGCTTGGCAGGCTGATCTACATCAAGACCTTTATCAATTGAGCTTATGTGAACGGTTCTCATTATGCGCTAGTGGTGCTCGCGGCTGCCGGCTAGACTGATTTGCCGTCCGCCCTTGGCCCTATGAGTATGGGTATGTAGCGCACCAGGAATAAGGCAAAGGCAATAATCCATAGCGTGGCGGAGCCATACCACGCGAACTGCGTCATGTTCACGTTGAGTATTGGCAGAAACGCTCTGGTGACTGCTGCGCTGAACAGTATGCCAAAAGCAAAGGCGGTGTAGCCCGGCGCGTCCAGGGGTCGACCTGTATGCCCCAGCGAAACTCGCGACATCATGCCGCCGATGGCCGGTAAATGCGCCAGGTTCTTTGCTTCTGCAGCGTCATTCGACAGTCCCAGGCCTGGCAAGGCCAAAGGAATATACAGGTAGCTGAGGCGCATGGACCACAGCAGCGGAACGCCCAGGGTGAGCCAACCGCGCCACCGCGCCATGCGCAGTAAGTGGAGTGCGGCGCGGTGCCAATTAGGCAAAGCGCATTCAGCCAGCCGGTGGTTTGCGCGGGTGAAGTAGTGGCAAACGCCACGGCAATCAGCGGTATGACGCGACCACCGGCATGGCAAAGCCAAATACCATTTCATGGGCGTGCCACCAGACGGGGTACACGGTGTAGTCCCATGCTGTGGGCTCCATCATCCAATACAGCCAGCGCCCCATGGCCAGCACCCCAAAACTGGGAGCGGCCAGAAAGCCACAGCGAAAGGCGAGGCCCACACGGGGTGGCGCTGGTGAAGGATCTTGTGGTGTGGCATGGAGGATCACCTGATACTGTTTTGATCGAACCTGGGTTGATAGCATAAGGCAGCAGCTCATTCGGGGACATGATCTTCCGCAGCCGGTCGTGATCCCCCCCGTTGGGTGTCACCTTTGCCCAAGTTCTTGGCGCGACAACACATGCACTCTGGCCCTGCCTGAATTAGTATGATTGCCCCTAAAAACCGTACTGTGAATAAATAAGCCTATGTCACTGGATTTCGATAGCGCCCGCCTGCCAAACCCCAACCTGCGGGAAGAGCATCACGCATGGCGTACCCAGCTGCGCAAGTTTATCGATACCGAGATTACTCCCTACGCAGAAGATTGGGATGAGGACGGTCATATCCCTATCGAACTGTGGCCCAAGGCCGCGGCGGTGGGTCTGCTGGGGCTGGGCTACCCGGAACAGTACGGTGGAACCAGTGAGGGTATCGATTCCTGGCACCACTGGGTTGCCAATGAGGAACTTGCGCGCATTGGTGTGGGCGGTATTCCGGCGAGTCTGATGGTGCATGGTATCGGTCTACCCCCGGTTTTGAACTGGGGCTCCGAAGCGATGAAGGAGATGGTGGCGCCGCTGGTGTTGGCGGGTGAGAAGCACATAGCCTTGGGGATTACCGAACCAGGAGGGGGTTCGGATGTAGCGCAGTTGCAAACGAGCGCCGTGCTCGACGGCGATCACTACGTTGTAAATGGCTCTAAAACCTACATCACAGGTGGTATGCGAGCCAACTGGGTATCTACCGCGGTACGCACCGGAGGCGAGGGTGGTAAGGGTGTGTCCATGCTGTTGATCCCAACCGACGCGCAGGGATTCAGCCGCACCGAACTGGACCGCAAGCAGGGCTGGTGGGCGTCCGATACCGCAACCTTGTATTTCGATAATGTGCGCGTACCGGTGGAAAACCTTATCGGTGAGGAGAACAAGGGCTTCCTGGTGATTATGACCAACTTCAATAGCGAGCGTATGTTCATGGCGGCATCCATGGAAGCTCTGGGCAGGGTGTGCTTGGAAGAGGCGGTTGAATGGGCACGCGAGCGCAAGACGTTTGGCAAGCGTCTTGCTGATCATCAGGTGATTCGCCACAAGATCGCGCAAATGAAACAGAAACTGAATGCCACCCAGGCCTATATTCGCATCTGTTACGAATCCTTTGAGGCGGGCAATCCAAATCCTGGCGATATCGCACTGCTGAAAGTGCAGGCCAGCGAGACCATGGAGTTTTGCGCGCGTGAAGCGATGCAAATACTTGGCGGTATGGGTTATATGCGCGGCTCGCGAGTAGAGCGTATTTACCGCGAGGTGCGAGTCAACGCAATCGGTGGTGGCTCAGAAGAAGTGATGCGCGACCTGGCGTCTCGCCAGTACGGGCTGTGACCATGAAGCTCTGGCATTGCCGCGGCGCACGCTCTTTGCGTCCCCTGTGGGCACTGGAGGAAATGGGCCTGGAGTACGAAGTGGAGGTGCTGCCATTTCCGCCGCGTATTTTTGAGCGCGAGTATCTCGAGACCAACATGCTGGGCACGGTGCCTTACTTCGTAGACGGCGATACACACATGACCGAGTCCTCGGCAATTTGTCAGTATCTGGTTGATTGCCATGAGCAGTATGAGTTCGGCCTCAAAGCAGATCACCCGGAGTACGGGGCCTACCTGAATTGGTTGCATCACGCCGATGCCACGCTGACGTTTCCGCAGACCATTACCATGCGCTACTATTATCTCGAACCCACGCCAGAAAAACAGGGCGTGGCGGACGACTACGCCAAGTGGTACATGGCGCGGCTGCGCAAGCTCGACAAACATTTGCTGGATCACGAGTACCTGGTGGACAATCGCTTCACTATCGCGGATATCGCCGTGGGCTATGCCCTGTTTCTGGGCCGTGCTCTGAAGATAGACGAAAAGTATCAACCTCAAACTAAAGATTACCTGCAGCGCCTTACTGCCCGGCCCGCGTTTATACGTGCCGATGAGCAGGGAGAGCCTCTGGTACTGCCAGAAAGGGAGTAATACCAATGAGTGCAACTGAACAGGAACTGGAAGAGTTCCGGGCAGACGTGTCCGCCTGGATGGCAGAGAACAAACCTGCCGATCCGGGTTTTTTGCTACCGCAGACTTTTATGGAAGTGGGTGACGAGCAACAGCTGGAATTTCTGCGGGAATGGCAGCATAAAATATGGTCGGCGGGTTATCTGGGCATGGCATGGCCCAAAGAGTACGGTGGGCGCGACGCTGAGCCTATCTTCCAGTCGATAGCCGACCAGGAAGCGCGCCGACATGATGTGCCCATTTGTTTCAATGTGATTGGTTTGGGCTGGGCTGGCCCGCTTATCAATGACATCGGTAGCGAAGCCGAAAAGAAGAAGTATCTGAAGGGCATTCTGAATGCGGAGGATGTTTGGTGCCAGGGTTTCTCCGAACCTGATAACGGTTCTGACCTGGGTAATGCCCAGACCCGTGCTGTGCGTGACGGTGACGAGTATGTGATCAATGGCCAGAAAATTTGGACCACCATGGGCAACTTCGCCAAGTACATGATCCTTCTGGCGCGGACTAATCCCGATGCGCCGCGCAAATATGATGGCCTGTCTTTCTTCCTTTCTCCGATGCACGCGCCGGGTATTGATACGCAACCTATTCGCAAAATTACGGGCGAGTACGGCTTCACTGAAACGTTTTTCACTGATGCGCGTATTCCGGCCGATTGCCTGATGGGTGAGGAGGGTCAGGGTTGGAGCATTGCTATGCAGACCTTGCAATATGAGCGTGGCGCCGCAGCGGGCAATGCCGGTGGTCTGGCAATGGTGCGGGTCACTGTTGACGATATGATCAATGATTTGCGTGGTGTGCAGCGCGACGGCGAGCCGATACTGAACGATGCAGTGGTACGCGATCAGCTAGTACAAGCCATCATGGAAGAAAAGGCCATGACCCTGGGTGACCGTCGATCCCGGGTGCCTCATCTGACCACGGACTATCCGGGTTCCCTACCTTTGTCGAACAAGTTGCGTGTGACGGAGATGACCCGGCGTATGCGTCAGTTAGCGATCAACCTACAGGGCGCCGAGGGCGCGCTCTACGTTGGTGATGACCAGGCGCGTCAGGGTGGTTTTTGGCAGCGTGCCTATTTTAACAGCTTTTCCGCAACAATCGGCGGCGGCACCAGCCAGGTGCAGGCCAATATAGTGGCGGAACACATTCTCGGTTTGCCGAAGTAGGGGACAGAATTATGTCAGTTATTGGAAATACCGCCCTGGCCCTCAGCGAAGAGCAGGCCATGTTAATGAACGTTGCGCAGGAATTCTGCCGCGACAAATCGCCTATCGGTGAAGTACGTGAGCAACTGGCAAGTGAAACGGGTTTCGACGCGGGGCTGTGGCAAGAGATCGCGCAGCTAGGGTGGGCTGGTATCGCCTTGCCTGAAGCCGCGGGTGGCTCTGGCCTGGGCGTTGCAGCGCTCGTGCCGGTGCTCGAAGCGATGGGTAGGGCCATGCTGGGCACGCCACTGTTGACCACTTCGTTGGCTGGTCAGCTGATTGCGCGTGCCGGTAACGCTGAGCAAACCGAACGTCTACTACCGGATCTGGCCACGGGAACGGTTGCTACCGTTGCCCTGCTCGATGGCGGTGATTGGGGCGCTGACTGCCTGGAGCTGACCTTGTCTGCTGATGGTGTGTTGCAAGGCGGCAAGAAGATGGTGGCGGATGCGCTCGTTGCGCAGTTGTTTGTGGTGTCCGTTAATCAAGCGGGCAAGCCTGCAGTGGCTGTTGTTCGAGCCGATCAGTTGTCTGCAGGTGCCGTTCGGTCCTGCACCCTGATTGATGAGACCAAGCGTGCTGCAAATGTAGATTTCAGTGGCGTTACAGTGGATGACAACAACATTCTTGATGGCGCATCTGTTGCCGCTGCCCTGCGCGACGTGCGCTTGCTAGGCGCACTGTTGATCGCCGCTGAAAGTACAGGTACCTGTGGCGCTTGCCTCGATACGATTGTGGAATACCTTAAAACCCGCAAGCAATTTGGCAAGTTGATCGGGTCCTATCAAGCCTTGAAGCATCCAACAGTGGATATTCTCATCGCCACGGATTCCTCTCGTTCCTTCATTTACCACGCCGCAACGCTGGTGGGTGATGAAGCACTTGATGAAGATGCGGAGATAGCCTGTCGTATGGCCAAGGCTCACGCCAGTGACGCACTGGCCTATGCCGGCGACAGGGCGGTGCAGTTTCATGGCGGTATGGGTTTTACCTACGAATGTGACGCTCAGTTGTATATTCGCAGGGCTCAGTGGGCGCGCCAGCAGTACGGCGATGCCCAGCACCACCGCAAGCGTCTGGCCTCTTTACTGCTCGGCTGAACTGCTCGGCTGAACTGCTCGGGGTGTTGCCAGCGTTGGCCGATCGCCAGCTCAGCACGGCCCTTTGTGGCTCATAGGTAGCTAATGGGTGGCTATATCGGGTCGATTTGGTGAGTTTTGACCGCCTGAGTCTGACTGCAATTTAATTGATTTCGGTCTGCCTGAAGGGCATTTGATCGTATATAATCCTCGCCCGTCGAACCCCCCTCTTTCGGATCAATGCCAAAAAAACGTAGTGCCTATAGTGCCCACCCCCTGCCTCGGAGCTTATCGGTTTCTCTGGCGGGTTTACGCGCCGGTGGTGCCTTGGCAGTAGATAGTGCTGTCCAGCGCGTGATGGGTCGTGAAGATGATTCGGCCTTTGCGCAGCGCGAGGCAAAGCGCTTCGCGCAAGAATTAGGCCGGCTGAAGGGCACATACGTCAAAATTGGCCAAATGCTGGCCCTGTTCGGCGAGCAGTTCCTGCCTCGTATACTGGTAGACGCTCTCAGGGATCTTGCCGATCAGACCGAGCCCCTGCCTTGGGATGCGCTGGAAACGTTTGCCCGAGACAGTCTTGGCAGGCGTTACGCTGAGCTCGAGATTGACCCGGAAGCGGTTGCGGCAGCCTCCTTAGCGCAGGTACATCTAGCGAAGATTGTCGCCACGGGCGAGTGGATTTGCCTGAAAATTCAGTACCCTGGCCTGGCTCAGGTGATCGATTCTGATTTTGACTCAGTGGTGCGCATGCTGGTGCTATCTCGTTGGGTGAAAGCGAGCAGGGAACTGGACGGTTGGTTGGAGTCCATGCGCGAACATCTGCATAACGAGATCGATTATCGGCGTGAGGCGAGGCTTACCGAGCGGATGGCTTGCCTCGTTAAGGGCTCTGACTATGAGGGTGTGCGCTACCACGTACCGCAGCTCTATCAGAACTACTGCACCGATTCCGTGTTAGCCATGGAGTTTGTGGAGGGCTTCAGTGTCACGGACCCGGATGTATCAAGTTTGTCTCTGGAACGACGGAATGCCCTGGCGAAGGCGATGCTGGATCTTTTCTTCCGGGAAGTCTATGACTGGGGTTTGCTGCAGACGGACCCCAACTTTGGTAACTACCTGTTGCGACTGGATGATCGCCGTCTGAAAGAGGCCTCTGACGAACTGGTACTGCTGGACTTTGGTGCTGTACTGGAATGCCAGGATGATTTTCTCTACCACCTGCGCGTTACCATTGAAGCCGGTCAGGGTCAGAATGCCGAGGGTCTGGTGGAAGGTCTGATAGGTTTGGGTTGTCTTGCACCTGACGCGAGTGAGAGTGCCCGCGATCTCTTCGCGGATTTTTGCTTGCACCTGTTGGAGCCTTTGCGTTCGCCCGAGACTTTGCCGCCAGAGTATCTGAACGATGCCGGTGAGTACTGTTGGGGACAATCGCGGTTGATGAAACGCGCCGGTCAAAAGGCAGCATCCGCGGCCGCCACGCGTCATTTTTCCACGCCGTCCCGAGACTTTGCCCTGATTGCACGCAAGCTGACGGGGCTGTTTAATTTTATAGCGGTTCTGGAAGCGGAATTTAATGCCCACGACATGGTGCAAGCGCACATACGTCGCTGGCGCAGAAGGGAAACGCGTGGCCAAAAAAGGGAAGCCTGACAATAACGGCGAGAAAGCCATTCCTACTAGCAGGGCTGGGCGCTTCGCCCGCATGGCTCGACTCGCCGGCGGCGTAGCCGGTGGCATGGTGGCCGAGGGCGCACGACAACTGCGCGCGGGCAATCGCCCCAAAGCCAAGGAACTATTGCTAACACCCGCTAACGCACGCAGAGTCACTGAACAGCTTGCCACCATGCGCGGCGCTGCCATGAAAGTGGGCCAAATGCTCTCTATGGACACCGGTGACTTTCTGCCCAGGGAATTGGCCGATATTCTTGGCCAGTTACGTTCCGATGCCAAGTACATGCCAGGCGCCCAACTCAACGAGGTCATGACCGAGGCTTTCGGAGAAGAGTGGGAAAGCACGTTATATGGTTTCGAAATGAAGCCATTAGCCGCTGCTTCGATTGGTCAGGTACACCGCGCTATTTCCCCCGACGGCCGCGAAATCGTACTAAAAGTGCAATATCCAGGCGTCGCCAAAAGCATCGACAGTGATGTAGATAATATCGCCGGCCTCGTGCGCCTTTCAGGCTTGCTGCCAGACACATTGGACATACAGCCTTTGCTGGAAGACGCAAAGGCCCAGCTCCACGATGAGGCAAACTATCTGAAGGAAGCAAAATTTCTGGCCAAATTCGGTGAATTGCTGGGAGCAGATGAGCGTTTCCTCCTGCCAGAAGTGGTGCCAGAGTTAACCCACCGCAATGTTCTGGCCATGACCTATGTAAGCGGCCAGCCTATCGAGAGTGTCGTGGACCTGCCGCAGAAAGAGCGAGATCGCGTCATGACCACTTTGTTCGAGCTGATGTTTCTGGAGTTGTTCGAATTACGTTTGGTACAGACCGATCCTAACTTCGCCAACTACCAGTACCAGCCAAAAACCGGCAAGATTGTGCTGCTGGATTTTGGTGCAACGCGGCGCTTCAAGGTGGATTTTGTGCGCCAGTATAAGGCCCTGGCAGGGGCTGCCCTAAAGGGTGATGCCGATGGTGTGGTGAAGGCAGCGGAGCGTTTGGGTTATGCCATGGGAGACGAAAACAGCGAGTACCGGGAGCTGGTGCTAGAGTTGTTTCAATTGGCGCTGGAATCCCTTGCCGAAGATAAGCCCTATGATTTTGCCGCATCCGATCTGGTACGGCAGATGTCAGAAATGGGAGAGCAGGCGACCGGGTTTCAGGATTTTTGGCAGGCTCCACCTGCCGATGCAGTATTTTTTCATCGCAAAGTCGGCGGCATGTTCATGTTAGCCAGTCGATTGAAGGCCAGGGTTAATCTGTACCGCACGATTACACCCTGGCTAGACTGAAGAGTTTCTAAATCTATTTTTTGCTGCGACGCTGTTTCTTCTTGGGAGTCAATGCTGCAGCACGCAACTCATCGAAAGAATCCTGCAGACAGTCCGCATAAAATGCTGGATCTGGCAGCATGTCGCGACAAGCGGTGAAGGACAGATTGATCGTGCCCTTTTTGTCCTGCACTGAGCTATAGACGATATGAAACAGCCCTGCATTGGGCATGAGTGGTCCCAGGCTGATGGAATCGACCAATTCCGCGCCACACATATACAGTTGGAAGGGCGGGCCTGGTACGTTGGTGACAATGGTATTGAACATCACACTGGCTTCGGCAAGTCCCGTTGCACTGGCGGTGCGAATGGCCAGAGATAGTACGTTACCTGGCATAACATCAGTAAGATCAACGGTAAAACGTGGTCCCAGCGCCTCTGCATAGGCTTTGGCCGATTGCGTTTCTTCATGTACCGCGGCCATTCGTTCCAGTGGATCGGCGATGTCCGAGCGCAGTCCCACCATCATAAAGCCCACCATGTTGCCACCGGCAGAGCGCTCTTCTGCCGAACGCACATCGATGGGGCAGCCTGTTACCAGAGACTGCTTGGGCAGCTCACCCTTTGAATCAAGATATTTGCGCAGGCCGCCAGCCACAATGGTTAGCATAACGTCGTTGATGGTGGTGCCAGGCTGGGTGTTTTTGACCTCGCGCACTTCTTCAAAGTCAAACTTACGTGCTTCTACTACGCGGTGGCGGGAGATCTTGCCCTGAAAGCGCGTTTTCGGTTTATCATCGATGGAATGGAAGTGCTGTTGTTTCTTGCCCTCCCGGATGCGCTTTATGGCAGGCAGGCCCTGCTTCAGTATATCGAAGACCTGTGCGGGTTTGCGCCACGCGTCCACGTAGGCCTGACCCAGCATGCGTGTTTTGGATGGGCGTTCGACCACCCATGGCGGCGCTGCTCCCGCGGCTGAAATCTCTGGCGTCAGGTCGTGCACAATGTTCATAAATTGGGTGCCGGTGGCACCATCCATTGCGCAGTGGTGCACCTTTAACAATATTGCAAAACAGTTTGGTGGATAGCCTTCCACATTGTTGAGGCCCTCGATGACGTACATTTCCCACAGGGGTCTGTCCCTGCGCAGCGGCTGGGAGTGAATGCGTGCGGCCAGGATGCACAACTGGCGCCAGTCACCGGGCTTGGGCAGGGC
>JBLFXU010000015.1:0-18281 GCA_047609575.1 Bacteroidia bacterium
ATCGCTGCAATCAAAAAACCCGAAGCGGACTAGACTGGTCATGCCAGCGGCCGGCAGAGGACCAAAAAACCGCCTCTAGTAAAGACCAATTCCACAATGCGTGCTATGCAGCCACCAGAGGATCAACCATCCGCTGATTCAGCAGCAAGCGCAGCATATAGCGAAACTCCTCTTTGTCCCAGGGAGTGAAACGCGGCAACTGGTAGGGATCACTATCGCGGACTCCAACCCCCAAATGAGTCGATACCGCCGCCTTAAATCCAAGGGATTCTACCAAGTCGCGATGTTTATCCTCATAATCCAACCCGGGCCGACCATTGGGGTAGGCAAAGAGCTCAATATCACGCTGCAGTAATTCCTCCAGACTATCCTTGCTCTGGCTTATCTCCTGTCTTGCTGCAGGCATGTCTATACTGCCAAGAATCGGGTGAGTTACGGTATGGGCGCCGATTGAAATACCGGCCTGCGCCAGAGATCGGACTTGATCATCGGTCATCATAAGGGCGTCGGGCAGACTGGCGGCATGGCTGGCAATATCCTGAACGATAGCCACGCGCTGCGCCGGATCCTGATGTTTAATCTGGCTGAGAATGCGCTGCGCAACGTCCCTGCGCGCCTCACTCGAATTAAGCTCATGGCGACCTAGTTCGAAGTGAGACAGATCAAGTACCTCCGACTCACAGTTACGCAGCGATTCGATCACTGTGTCGTTCCACATACGTCCGCCATTCAAGAACCCCGTACTCACAAAGACGGTAGCGGGTATGTCGTACCGCTGCAGCACCGGCAGGGCAAGTGTCTCATTGTCAGAATACCCATCATCAAATGTGACGCAAACTGCACGAGGCGGCAGCGTACCCTGCGCTAACCTCTCTACCGCCTCGAGCAGCGGTAGCGGCTGGAAATAACGCCGCACCCATTCCATCTGCAATTCAAATTCGGCAACCGTCGGCTCATCAGGCCGCATCGGGTCGCGGTCGGGCATAACCCGATGATAAATAAGAATGGAAAGTCTACCGCCGCCCCTGGGATTAATAATCCTGGGCAATAGTGCCGACGTTAACCTGATAGCCGCTTGCTTCATCGCCTGCCTGTCACACGCCGGCCCCGCCCTACCTGACCGCGGCCTGCGATGCGCGGCGGCATTTGCCTGAGCCTGTCATTGGGGTCTTCTTGCGGCGGCATTTTGTCAATCCGTGTTAGCTGCGTCATTGCGACAGTAATCGCCATAATATGCCAAGCCAAATCAAAATACGAAAGACTCAAAAACGAGCCGCCTGCCATAAAAGCCACCAAACTTACCTGCAGCATGCGCGCCAGAAAATTGAAATTCGCCATCTCTGAGTCATGTTCCGTATGCTTGATCATCTTTCCCAACTGCCGAAAGACCACTATGAGGATACTGACAAAGAGGATCAGACCAGGCCAACCCGAATCGCCCAATACGTGGAAGTAAATACTGTGCGCGACAAATGGCTCCTTCGCGGATGGCGCGTAAATACGGTAGTTCTCCCATGACCAGGACTCAAAGCCCCCACCTGTAAGACGGTCAAAAGCCATATTGATACTGAATTCCCAGGCCCTGAGCCGCCCAAGGGCCGATGCATCCTGCTGGAAGTCCTGTATTCCGGCTATTCGGTCGTACCAGGAATCAGGCATAAACATAATGCCCAGAAGTGCCAACAGGATAAAAGCCCCCAGTGTCAGGGCTTTGGAATTGGATTTGAGCCAGTAAAATCCACCTACGGCGAGAATCGCTAGAATTGCACCCCGGGATTGAGAGCCAACCACAGATACCATACTAAGAAAAATACACAGGGGCATAATCCTCTGGACCCAAGGTTTGGGTGGATACTTGTAGATGTACATCATCATCGGCATGATCATCAGCGTTGCAACTGCCAGGGTATTGTTCTCTTCAATGTAACTACCACCTGGGCCAAGGACGTGAAAATTACCTCCTGTCATCAGTGTGAAGACTCCGCCCTTGACGCTATAAAATCCTATGGAGAACACAATGACCCAGACTAGCTGATTGATGCGATTGAAATCTTTCATGAGTATCAATGTTACGAAGGTGACAAGCTGGATTTTCAGCACAAATATCAGCGTTGGCCAGGCAGTCTCAGGATAGAACGCAAAGAAAGTACAGAATATATTCCAGGCCAAAAAGGCGACCCAAAGATAGACCAGGTTATTCGCAGGGAGCATTTTTCTTTCGCTGTTACCCAGCATCGAAATCAGCAGCGTTATGGCAACCACCTGGGCGAAGGGGAAAGTAGCAGCAAAACCCCAGGTCAATTTATGCGGATTCATGTAACTCAACCATGACCACGCAAGCACCCCAATCCATGCATTTCGCAAAATGAATGGCAGTGTGCCGAGAACCATCAATGTGACTACAATATCGCGCATATTCGTTAGCTCTTATGCCCGCCCTAACTTCCAACCCGGCTAATAACATAGCGAAACTTACCGGACGCTTCACGTTCAATTTTACTCACATACTCAAAATTGACCACCAGTGCATCGCCTAACCGGCGACGAAACTGTTCTGTCACCGTGCGCTCCAACTCGACCGCATTTTCCAATGAGCTGACCCATTGCACTGAAATTTCAGTCACTGACTCCTGAATTATTTTGAATTCCTCAATTTCCGGCATCTCACGAAGCACGTAAATGAGCGCCAACCCATGCAAAACAGTCCCATCAGCAGCGTGCACGAAGTCTGTCGTTCGACCCTCTAGCTCTGACAACAGCGGCAGGCCACGACCACAGGCACAAGGTTCCTGACTCAGGCTCCCCACATCACCCGTGGGGTATCGAATAAAGGGGAAATCTCCCGTACGCAGATGGGTAATAACAATCTCGCCCTTCTCCCCTACCGGCAAGACCTGTCCGTCGCTATCAACGATCTCCACCACAATGTCCTCTGTCGTAATATGCATGCCACCAGAGGGGCACTGATGGGCGATAAATCCCGCATCACGGCCGCCATAACCATTTGCCACCGGGCAACCGAATGCTTCTTCAATACGCTGCTGTTGATGTTCATACAGCCGTTCCGAGGTAACAAAGATCACACGTATGCCAAGATTGTCGACCTTGTAACCGTTCTCCAGGACATAATCTGCCAACAACGCAATCGACGAAGGGTAGCCAAACAACATCCGAGGACGGAACTGACGAATACGCTGCGTAAAACGCAGCAAGTTGGCGTTGGACATTTCAAAGGCGGACAACAGTTCAGTTCGCAATAGCTTGTCTCGCAATAGCCGCACCCGGTCCTGCGAGCCCAGTTCTATCGGTGAGCCCCACAGCACAATTTCCTGATCACCGATATCCACATCCCACCAGCGAGTGGCACGCCACTTCGCTGCGACATCATGGCTGACACGTTCCTTACCGAGGTAGAAAACCAATGGCTTCCCTGTAGAACCACCGGTACTGAATCTGTCCAGCGGTCCAGCATTGAGTGCTTTCAATGCCTCAGTGTTAGCACGAATTTCTGCTTTGCCGGTGAGCGGCAACACCTGCAAATCCTCTAGAGAAGTAAGGCTGGCCGGATCAAATTTCAATCGAGCAAATAAATCGCGATAGTAAGGAACGTCCCTGCCCACCCGGACCAGAAATTCTCTTAGGCTATCTAGCTGGCGGCCAGCCAGTTCATCCTGTGATAACCACTGCGCTTTTTCCATGGTCCGAAGTGCAGACACTGTGGTGTGGCGCTTGAGCTGCTCATGCAGGGGAAATACGGCACCGGCAATCAGTCGTGTGTAGAGATTCATGATGCTGCACCCATACAACTGCGATATAGCGAAATCCACTGTGGCCCTACCTGCCGCCAACTGTAGTCGGCAACCTCTTGGAGGCCTGCGCTTTTCAGGCACTCACGCAGGGGGAGATCCTTTTTCAGACGCAGGATGGCATTGGCCATCGCTCGATGATCGTTCGGTTCCACTAGCAGTGCTGATTCGCCATCACGAACAATAAACGGAACACCACCCACATTGGTGGAAATAACCGGCAAACCGCAGGCCATAGACTCCAGGACCGAGTTGGGCATGTTGTCGACTTTGGTAGGGTTCAACATTGCGTCCGCTCCCTGATACAGCGCCAACACCTCCTCTCGCTCAAGTCGCCCCAACAACACCACATTGGATTGCAGCCCAAGGCTGTGAATAAGCATCTGAAGATCTTCACGCTGAGGCCCGCTCCCGGCGATCTCCAGCTGGATGTATGGCAGTTCCTCGCGGACCAGCGCTACTGCCCTAATGGCTGTTTCCAAACCATAAATAGGCTCCAGATTGCGAGTGATGACGAGTTTGAATCGCTCTGCCGAGACCTCACGCGTCGCCTCACAAGTTGCAGGCCGGAAAAACTCCAGGTCTATGATATTCGGGATTATCTTGCTGGCTATCTCGTACCCTTCGAACACCTGCTGCAGGAAACCCGAAGGCACCACCAGGTACGCTGCTCGTGCCAGTGAAGGCTTTATCCAGCGATGGGAGGCGGCAAGATACTCGCGCGCCTCGCCTCCGCGGTAGTTAACAATGACCGGGACACCCCGCAAACGACCCAACCACAGTACAGGTGCAGCAAAGAGCTGCCAGGACCAGCCGGAGTTTGCCATCAGATGAATCACATCCACCCTGACAGTCAAGCGCCAAACTCGCCACAGGTAAGGCAACAAACGAAACAGAGCCCGGACACCGCGTAAGTTCTCCACACAGGCTGGCTGATACGGGGCGTTAGTAGCAAGGAGTTCTACCTGAACACCCTCAACACCGAGTAAACGTTCCAGCTGCAAAGTTTGCAGTGCCATACCGCCATTCGGTGGAGGGGTAGGTCCTATAAGTCCTAGGCGCATGTCAATCAGCCCAACGAGAAGCCGTCTTCCGCCACAGCCGCCTGGAACATCATGAGCGACCACAGTGGTGCACTGTATTCTCGCAGACCCGATTGATGGTCATCGACCAGGGTTTGCAGATACTGCTGGTTAAAAAGTCCAGTCTGGGCCAAGTCACCCTCGAGCAGCGACTCACGCAGTCTATTTTTCAGTGGGCCACGGAACCACTTACCCAATGGCACTCCAAAGCCCATTTTTGGACGGTACAGAACATCTTTCGGCAGGTGCGGTTCCATTGCTTTTTTGAGAATGTACTTACCCTCCTGTCCGCGCAGTTTGGCAGACACCGGCAAACCCGATACCCATTCGACGAATTTATGATCCAGTAGGGGCACCCTCACTTCAAGGGAATGGGCCATGCTGGCGCGATCGACCTTGGTAAGAATGTCGCCCACCAGATAGGTTTTCATATCCAGATATTGGATCAAAGACAGCGGATCATCGGTCGGGCTGCGCTTGGCGTAGTGATTGAATGTTTCGACGGCACGGTAGCCCTGGAGTTCGCGCTTTAGGGAATCGCTGAACATAGCATCCCGCTGAGCCTGGGATGTTAAAGACACTGAGTGCAAATAGGCCTCAACAGAATTACGCGCGAGTGCTTCAAAAGTCGTTTTGGCGCGAAACACGCGAGGAGCCCAATCCAACTTCGGATACAGACGACCCAGGGCGCCAAATACCGGCTGACGAATTCCCAGCGGCAAGGCAGAGCGCAGACGCTCTTCGTTCATGTGCCAGCGATAACGTCGGTAGCCAGCAAAGCTCTCATCCCCACCATCTCCAGACAGCGCGACAGTAACGTGCTCACGCGCCAGCTGGCAAACACGATAGGTTGGAATGGCAGAGCTGTCGGCATAGGGCTCGTCATAGAGGCCCGCCAATTCATCCAGCAGATCAAAATCATCACTGGCAACCGTTCTTTCAACGTGGTTTGTTTTGTAACGTTCAGCTACCCGACGTGCATAGGCTGTTTCGTCAAACTGGGCAACATCGAATCCAATTGCGCAGGTATTAACTGGATCACTCTGCAGCTGGGCCATCGCGGCCACAACCGCACCGGAATCGACGCCACCCGAAAGAAATGCTCCCAGAGGCACTTCTGCCACCATGCGGATATCAACAGCCTCGCGCATACGCTCAAATAACTCTTCGCATAGTTCTGCTTCGGACCCTGTTGCGACTGGACTGAAAGGGACATCCCAGTATTCATGCTGCGCAGGCACCGACTTGCCTCGCTGCAGTAGTAAGGTATGACCCGGAAGCAACTTGTATACATTGCGATAAATTGTCTTGGGTTCTGGTATGTACCCAAGCGTAAAATAATCCTCCACCGCCTGTGGTTCTAGCTGCCGAGACAAAGCCGGATGAGCCTTAAGTACTTTAAGTTCAGAGCCAAATATCAGCGTTGAACCGTCAACCACAGAATAGAAAAGAGGTTTTATACCCAGTCGATCCCTGGCCAGAAACAGGCTCTGGCGTTCGCGATCATATATGGCAAATGCAAACATGCCTCGAAAACGGTCTACACAGGCTTCACCCCATTCCTGCCACGCGTAAAGAATAACCTCCGTGTCGCAGCGGGTACGAAACTGATAGCCTCGCTCACGCAGTTCGCTGCCCAGTTCGGCAAAGTTGTATATCTCTCCGTTGTATACAACGCAGACACGACCATCGGCACTGTGCATAGGCTGCTGTCCACTGGACAGGTCGATAATAGACAATCTTCTGTGGCCAAAGGCAACGCCGGGCTCAAGGAAATCGCCACCTTCATCAGGACCGCGATGAAACTGCGTCTGATTCATTGCCAGCAGCAGGTCCCGGTCAAAATCCCGGTGCCCTGACAAATCAAACAGCCCAGCTATACCGCACATATGTTAACTCGCTTTCCCATATTCAATTGTTGACCTACCTATCAGCGCATCGTAAACATCAAGGTATTGCGCCACCGTGCTATCCCAATTGTGTCCCTGGGTGACTCGCTTCCTGGCGTTATCTCCCAGTCGTTTTCGCATGGTGTCGCTGCGCAGTAAACCTGCCAAGACGTCCACCAGCGCTTGCTCGTCCCCTACCGGAAACAGCTCCCCATTAACACCAGGTTCTACCAGTTCCAGATTACCGCCAATTGCTGTGGCTACAACCGGCAACCCACAGGCCATGGCCTCCAGTACTGTATTGGAAATACCTTCGCCGAGTGAGGGCAGCACAAAGACATCTATTGCCCCAAGTAACTCGGGTATATCTGCCCTGTCGCCCGCCCACCACACTTGTTCATCAATACCCAACTCGGCGGATAACTGCGTCAACTGCTCTCGCAATGGACCGTCACCAACCATAAGCAGCCGCAGCCTGTCGGCCAAATCCGGGTGCTGGCGGCACAATTGCGCCAGAGCGCGCAATAACAACTGCTGGTCCTTCACCGGAGTCAACCGCCCCACTGTTCCAACAACCAAGATATCATCTCGTTCCTGCCAGTGCCGGGGCAATAATGCCAAGGGCTTCACAGTTGCAGGAGTGAATTTCTGGCTATCAACACCATTGTAAACCTGGGTCACAATTTCCGGCCGGACGCCCACTGACGCGATCAGCCAGCGCTCCAGATCTTTACTGACAGTAATATACCGATGCATGAACAACCGCATAAATCGGCGCAGCAACAGGTACTTGCGGTTGGTGCCGTCCACATCGCCAACTTCGCGACCATGCTCCCCATGGACACGTTTTATACCCCTCAATGCAAACCCAGATAGCTGCGCTTCGAGAGCAGCCATGTTACGGCTGTGAACGATATCCGGACGCAGCTCTTGCAACAAAGCTCTCAGACGTCGATACATAGCAAGATCGTGCCCCTCACGTTTGTGCAGCTGGAAGATTTCCACACCCTCCACCGTTATTCTCTCGGCGAAGTGATCTGCCGTAGTCAAACTGATGATAGCGTGACGATAACGATCGGTCGGACAACGATTGATGATATTCACCAGACCGTTTTCTAGCCCGCCAGAGGAAAGCATGTAAATAATATGGACGACCAGCGGCGGACGATCGCTCACGGGGTTACTGCAGTTGCACTTTCGAGGGATTGGTAAAGTTCGTCGCCGTGCAAATCGAGGTAGTCCTGCAGACGCAAATGCGCATTCTCAGGACGAGCACGCATCGGAGTAGTCAAAATGAGTCTGAAGCCGTGTGGAAAACGACCTGACAGCCGGGCGATCAACTGACGCACCTTGGCCTCGTATTCATTTGCGGTGCTATAGCCATCCACCAGATACCATGACCACACCAGCATCTGACCATCCCTGCCGTCCAGATAGACCTCTTGCAACGCCACGTTTCCTGAAGGCAGACCAACCTCCACAGCCTGCTTGCCTACCTCGCGCGTACCGCTGTGCCACTTAACGAGCAGGTCTGCCGAGCCGATAACGTCAGCATCAACCAGAGTGCCGTCGGCATACTGCACGAACAATCCCACGGGCTGCTCTTTCTTGTTGTAGTACGCGCTGGAAGAGCCACCCACAGAGGACACGGGCCGCCAATGCCACTGCGGTGAATTCAGGCGTTGCCATGTTACTGCAGGAACCGGAAGCTCAAAAGCCAAGGGCAAAGTCGGCACAGGTGCCAGTCGAGTTGCAGCCATCAGGGCTGGCAATCCTGCGACAGCTAGGGCTGCCAAGACTGCAAAAACTAGCCTGGGCGTGCTCGCCGAAGCGCCTTCCGAAACACCATTCTGTGCAGATGATTCCTCCCGCCATTCATCTTCACGAAAAAAGGAGCCCACCCAAAACAGCAGAAATATAACAATACCAAAAAACACCCAGCCATAAATAAGATGGTCGACCCCAACCGCGATCTTCATATCACTGAAGTGGCCGAGCATGACAATGAGATAGGCCCTAGCGGTGTTGGCAAAAACGGGCAATACCGCCGAAATAGCAATAAAAATGAGTCTTCTGGGCAGGCTGACATAGGTAAGATAGGCGTAGAGAGTGCCCACGGTCACTGATGCTATGATATAGCGTACGCCGCTACAGGCTTCTACGACTGACCATGCACCGGAAGGCAGGGTAAAGTTCAACCCCTCCCGATACACAGGCACACCGGATACCTGGATTAACCACACGGTTGAACTGGCAGTAAACTCCATCATGGGGGGAACCAGCCCCTCCCCCATCGGAACCGCAAAGAACAGAAAGAACAAGGGAAATGCCAGCACATAGGTAAGTTGGTGACCAAGTACAGCCCATATCCCGAGTAAAAGTAGGCAAACAAATGCCAACTGCTGAATGACATTTACTCCAACCAATTGAGCCAGCAGCCAGGCTACGGCCGGGGGCAGCATCAGCCACAGCGGCAACAAACTTGGTGCAGGCGCAAGTCCGTGCAGTCGATATCGATAAGTCCAGATAAGCCATATGGAAATCGGCAAAACCAGAAATCCGTGTGCAAAAGTATCAGAACTAGACCAGATAGCGACCATCGACCAGGCGGTTTCTTGATAGACCGATAGTAGCAGCAGTCCGAACAGGGCCGCTGCCCAAAGACTCTTCTCGGCTGCCAATCTTTTCACACCTGACATCAGAAAACTCCGGTTAACCCAACGAACGGGCCAGGAAAGGACCGACAAAATTTGCCACCGGCAGAGGCAACTTGCTCCAGATGTTAATCATCATCGCGTATTTGGGATTGAGGGGATTCAAATCTGGCAGCGTATCTGACTTCACAAGGTAGTATTCATACGGCAAAGGTTGAGGATCAAACCCATAGTGCTTCTTAAAACTGAATGGTCCAGTACCTTCTTTACTGCGGCCAAAATCGAAAACCTGGCACCCCTGCTCCCGCGAATGTCGCATAAGTTCCCAGTACATATAGTGGTTCACGCCCTTGATATAACGCGACTCCGATGTGCTGCCACCATAATAAGGCAGCACTTCGTCCCGGAAATAGAAGTTCAGAACACCAGCAACATCTTTACCTTCATGGGTAATCATCAGAATACTGCAACTTTCCCCAAAGACCTCTTGCAGAATACTAAAGTACTTTTTTGAGAAAACGGGTGTGCCAAGATTGCGTACACTTTCCGAATAGACACGATACAGTCGTTCTACCTGATCGTCCCACTCACTGTGAAGGCCTTCCTTAATACCTTTGCGCACCATCGCACGCTGCCGATTGGGGATTGCCTTGAGGTTCGCATCATCGTCTGGCTCGATACGTTTTCGAAACGTGAAATAGAGCTCCTTTACAGGCCAGCTCGAACTGCTCTGCCCGCGATTACGCAGCTCCAGTGCTCCTACGCCATGCTTGTCCGCCAGACGACAGGCCTCTTGGCGCAGGGCTGCGGACGCCTCTGCAGAATCTGCGACAATCCCACCGTAAACACAAAACGGCAGCGAGGAAAGTGAATTTCCAAAGAGCAAACTGCGTACATACGCTAACGGCAGGACGCCCGTAATTTTTCCGCCCTCTTGTGTGTACAAAAAAAACGTTTTGTGACCAAAGGCCCGCTCCAGCACTTCTTTCCAACCTGCTCGATGGAAAAATGTAGCGCCATCTGCGTGCTCAACGTAATCGTCCCAAGAAGATTTCGATGACGCGTCCAACATACATACCTGCAGAGTCACTCCCGCTTCTCCTGCGGCAGAAAGATATCGTCCATACGTCCCCAATTGAACTCACCCAACAATCGCTCTAGTCGATCGTAGGTTCGCTCGAGATTTAGATAGTGTCGAAAACGCGCCTTGGCACCTATACCATCGGGCCGAGGCTGCTGTGGATCTATTTCCCAGGGGTGAAAATAGAATATACCTGGCTGACTTTCAGCGTTGTTTACATGGCGTATCGCCCAGCGGGAAAACGCATAGGGGAACAAGCGAAACCAGCCGCCGCCGCCGCAGTTAATATTGCGACCAGCCAGTGTCACAGTTGATATGGGAACTTCGAGTAATTGGCCAGGGACCGCATCAAACACAAAGCGCGGTGCATCGGGTATCCCATACAGATCATGTTTTATGGGAACAATACTCGAGCTGTAGCGATATCCAGCTTCAGCCAGCTTATCCCAGGCCCAGGATTGTTCAGCTCCGATTGAGTAGCTGGCGGCGCGGTAGCCGTAAACAGGCTGACCGCTGAGGTCT
Organism: Bacteroidia bacterium; assembly: GCA_047609575.1. Classification (GTDB taxonomy): domain Bacteria; phylum Pseudomonadota; class Gammaproteobacteria; order Pseudomonadales; family Halieaceae; genus Marimicrobium. The sequence goes on from JBLFXU010000015.1 coordinate 11,035, forward strand.
TGCAACAATTTTCTTGTTCGCTCAATGTCTTGGTAAAAATCTTCTGGTTGCTGCGTATTGACGCGCACATGCTCCCAGCCGTGACTGGCAATCTCGTGGCCCTCAGAGACTATACGCTTGACCAAATCCGGGTACCGCTGCGCCACCCAGCCCAACGTAAAAAACGTTGCCTTTACACCCTGCGTTGCGAATAAATCCAATATACGCGACGTATTGTCGTCAACACGACAAGGCAGATGCTCCCATTCATTTTTTCCTATATAAGGCTCGAAGGCAGACACCTGAAAATAGTCTTCAACGTCGACCGTCATCGCATTGACCATCGGCTTGACCTGCTGCGTGTTTGTAACCATCAGCTAACGCCACCAGCCCAGTCATTGATTATTGACACAATTCGCTCCGCGGCCTGCCCATCCCAAAGCTCAGGCGTTCGCCCCGACTGTCCGCCAGTAGCAATAACATCTTCGTAGCAGACCATAATTCGTTCCACATCAGTGCCGACTACAGTGTTCGTACCTTCGTTTACGGTAATAGGGCGCTCGGTGTTTTCGCGCAAGGTAATGCAGGGAACGCCCAGGGCGGTGGTTTCCTCTTGAATGCCACCCGAATCTGTAAATACTACGCGGGCGTCTTTCATTAAGCCGAGCATTTCCAGATAGCCCAACGGGGGTAAAGTAGCGATGTCTGCACTGCGCAAGAGGTTCCCAAGGCCTGCGGCCTCAATCCGTCCCTGAGTTCGTGGGTGCACTGGAAAGATCAGCGGTGTCTTTTGGCTAATGCGACACAACACTTCCAGCAATCTCTGCAGTACTTTCGGATCGTCAACATTTGAGGGTCGGTGAAGAGTAACCAGACCATAATCGGCGCCGCTTGCAATACTGGCACCATGAGCCTCAAAGGTCGCAATGGGATCAGTAGCATCCGGCAAATTGAATAGAAGCGTGTCAATCATCACATTGCCAACGAAGTGCACTTTACCTGCCGGGATACCTTCAGCCTGCAGGTTACCCAAAGCAGTCGCCTCGGTAGTAAACAAAAGTTCCGATAACTGATCAGTCAATATCCGATTAATTTCCTCAGGCATGCCTCGATCACCGCTACGAAGGCCGGCCTCCACATGAATAACAGGAATATCCTTCTTTACCGCGACCAGAGCACAGGCGATCGTGGAGTTCACATCGCCCACAACCAAAACCGCCTTAGGCGGCGACTCATCGAGCACAGGCTCAAAGCGTTTCATTATTTCCGCCGTCTGCTGCGCGTGTGAACCGGAGCCGACTTCCAGATCGATATCTGGTTCAGGGATATGCAACTGATCAAAGAACGCGTGCTTCATCGCAGCATCATAGTGCTGACCTGTATGCAGGAGGCGCGCAGATAACACCGAAGAAGACCGGGAAAAAGCCCGCATAATCGGAGCGATTTTCATAAAATTTGGCCTGGCTCCAACAACGCAAAGAATGCTGTCGGACCTGGACCTGGGTTTCGCTCCCATATTAAATACCCCTAAAGAGCGATGGCGAGCGTCGCCTCTACCCTGTTTTCTTGATAATCCCCAAACACCTGATCTGACGAGCGGTCAGAAAACTGATAGGTCAATCCAAAATTGAGTCTTTTGTTTATAGGCTTGCTGTAACTCACCCCGGCAGACCAAGTCTCTGAAAAATCCCTGTCGCCTTGACCGAAACGAGCATCTGGTTCGTCTTGATACCAGCTGACAAAGTAAGAAAGGCTGAATCGTGAGGAGATAACCGGTGTAATATTGAGGCTCAAGTTGATAAAGGTGCCTTCCGAGTCATCAATAGTACGAAGCTGGTTTGAATGGTAGCCCTGTAGTCTGAAGTCAATATTGTTTCCATCGAAGTTATATCCGAGAGTTAAACGCTCGTCGATGATGGGGTCTCGGCCTTGCAGGCTTTGCACAGTACCGAAGTCTGATGAATTTCCTCCGCTATTAGTCCGAATATCCCGATCGTAGGTTATACGCTTATCATAGCCAAGCTTGAAGGAACTTCGCTTGCGTTTATGGCTGACATTCAAAGTGGGGGTTTTACCGAAAAAACGGTCTCCACTGCCAATTGACACACTAGTGCGTCGATTCGGCGTCCAGAGGAAACTGAGCGACCAGGCATCGCCATTTTGATCATACTTATTGTCGGTTTTCAGGTCATTGAAGTCATAGCCATAGGTCCCGTTTACGGATAGACGACTGCCGAATCGATAACCCAGGAGAAGCCGAGCCGACTGCCGGTCTGATTTATTTCGCTGTATTACCCCAGGGTCATCATTAGTGTACTCAAGCTCATTATGGGTGCCGGTTAGACCCCAGGATATTTGCGATGAGCTTCGACTTTGCAACCCCGCGTTAACCGTTTGACGAACACTATCGTTGGCCTTATTCTTCTCGTTCAACAGCTCATCGTAGTTATATTGTAGATTAAAGCTGGCAGCGCTTCCGACACGTGTAGTGAATGTGGGCGCAACGTTGTAACGGTAATAGTTATTGGTGTTACCTGTACGATCAAGACTATCGTCAACACCCCCTAACCTTGAGTTGACTGTGTTCTGGTCAGCGCGGCCCGCAAAACTTACCTTGAGGTAGTTGCGTATCAGGTCTACAGAACCACTGGCTCTGACATTCGGAGCATACTGCTCGCGCTCATCCCGTATACCGCCGCCGCCACAGTCGCCCAACTGTGAGTTAGATAGTGAGTTAACCTCAACAAAACCACTGAGATTCAGATTGGCCCGTTTACCTTTTAACCTGACACTACCACCGGGAGTGACACGTGCCACCCAATCACCTTGCTTATTCTCATCGTCAAGGCAGACGTTATCAGTATAGAGAACAGATGGCGCCATATTGAGACTCGTAGCAACGCTAGCGCCGTAAGCCGCACCAGCCGCAGATAGGCCAAGTACAGTGAACGGCACAAGCAAATAACCAGAACGGCTGGGCACAGTCATATTCAGCTCTCTGCGGCTTTTAGGCGCTCACGAATACCATAACCATAAGGCCCGTGGCCATATCCGTAGTCATAGTGATAAGGATTATTACCACGGCGCGCGCGATTTAATATCAAACCGACCATTTTGTCTTCACCGATATACTCAATTGCCTGCGTCACAGCATACTGTGGCGTCATGTCGGCGCTAACAACAAAGACGATCTGGCCCATAAATCCCGCCAATACTGCCGCCTCGGTTGTCAATAACAGAGGGGGAGAGTCAAAGACGATCACGCGGTCGGGATTTTCTTCGGACAACTCCATCATCAATTGACGCATGCGCGAACTGGCAAGTAATTCGTTAGCATGAGTGTGAAGATCGCCAGCAGCCAGTATTCGTAGCTTTTCGACATTAGTTTCAAGAATAAGATCTTCCGGTACCATGCCGGGATGCTCCAACAGTTCAATCAGTCCCGGCGCATCCTGCGGTACACCTAACAACCTCCCGGCTTCCGCTTTCGCAGTATCGGCATCGATAAACAGTACTGTTTTGTCCTGCTCCATGGCGATACTCAACGCAAGACTGATCGCACTAAAGGTCTTTCCGTCTCCCTCCAGCGCACTGGTCACCATAATCAGGTTGCCGTGTGGAATCGGTGGCGTAATTGAATCTCCCTCAATATTGGTGAGCAAAGGACGTTTAATCGTGCGATATTCCTCTGCAATCGCGCTACGAGGGATCTGCGGAGTCAGCATGCCTTTTCCCCGCAGGGAGCGGAAAGGAATTTTTACGTAACGAGCTCGCTCGCCCTTTTGCTCAAGCAGTTCATCGATACGCGGCTCTTCCCTGCCCGCCTGAACCTGAGGTTCAGGTTCAGATTCAGATTCAGATTCAGCTACAGATTCAGATTCAGCTATAGATTCAGATTCAGATTCAGCTTCAGCTATAGATTCAGATTCAGCTATAGATTCAGATTCAGCTACAGATTCAGATTCAGCTACAACATCCGCCACCACGGGATCATCATCTAAGTGCACAGCACTTTCGGCGCGTTGAACGGTTTCCTGAGCAGGGACACTACCCTTCTCTTTACCGGGCTTCGAGCCCTTGCCCAGCGCGTTGACTGCTTTTTCTATGATACTCATGTTTCGATTCGCTCACTCGTCCCGATAGTTGATATCAAGAGCCCCATCAACTGGAGGGGAGTACGGTTTGTCCCAGTGTCATACCCAGGTAGAGCAACAGCAGGGTGGCACTCAGGAATGAAAACATCACAATTCCGAAACGTTCCTTGCGCATTTCTTCCGCCTGCAGGTTGATGCTCACGGATCCAAGGACTGGCAACCCGGTCATCGACATCAACTGGCGTGCATCGAATATCACCGGGGAGATCAGAGAAACCAGCAGACTGATTGCAATCCCGGCTGCAATCCCTACGCCCAGAACAATTGCGTTTAGCAAAGGTTTATTTGGCTCACTGGGCTTCATGGGTACGTAAGGTGGATCAATTACCCGGAAAGTCACATCACTGGCTTTTTGTTCCACATCCTGGCCGAGACGCGCCAACTCTCGCCGCTTTAATAGTGCTGAATGCTGCCCCTTGATTACACCGATATCACGGTCAAGCTGCCGCAACTGCCCCTCGACCTCAGGAATAGTATTGACCTTTCCTTCCAGATCCTTCACTTCCTCTTCATACTGCGTCACGCGGGTGCGTAGTCCCGCTACTTTGGCCTTGGTTTCACCCAACATTTTGCGCATATTGAGATAAACCGGGCTACTGGTTAGACCTGCATAGGATTTTGCAATGTCTTCAACCTGTTCACTGTTGGCGCCAGCCTCCAGCGCTGCCTTCATAGTCTCTTCGAATGCGGCTTCCAATAGTCGAGTTTCTTCTTCTTTCTGCACCTCGAGCTCTGCCGTTCTAAGCTTCAAAAGACGTACCTGAGGGTGACGGTCTGTATATCTCAGCGACAATGTGTTCAGCATGCCGTACATGGCTATTATCTGCGCATCAATTGGTGACATCTCTCCGGGCGCCGGGCCCGGAAGTAGCCGAGGCGGTGCAAATGTATCTGCCTGCTCTGGTGGCAGATACATAGGTTCTTCACCGTCAAGCTGTCGCTGCAACTCAACCAGTCGATTCTCCTCTTCGCGCAACGACAGTTTGGATTGCTTCAATCGGCTACGGGACGAGTTAAGGTTCTTATAGTAACCGCCGCCTTTACCGCCACTCCCAAGCACTTTGATGTTCTTCTGTCTAAAATTAGCCTTGCGCGTTTCCGAGGCGATCATGCGCTGCTCATACTCTCGGAGCTTTTCATCGAGGAAGCTGTGCGCGCCGGAGGCATCCTCGCGTTTGCCGCTCAGTGACGTTTCAATGAATACTGTAATAAGCGCCTGTGCAATCCGCTTCGCGGTATCGCGATCGGTATTCGCCACATAAATAGAATAGAGTGATTTGTCTGTTCGACCGGAAGACAGCCTAATTGTCTTGGCAAGAAAGCCCAGCAGCTCGTCTTTTTCTCGTGCTGTCGTTACCTCCAAATCCAGATCAGTCATGCGCATGAGTTTTTCGAGATTGGGACGACTCAGCAACGTGCGGCTCACTAAGCCGATACGGCCTTCGTGATCCGGCTGAATCGCCAAACCCTCAAGCAATGGTCGCAAGACCGTGTTGGTGTCCACATAAACCCGCGCCCTGGCCACGTAAGCCTCTGGCATCTGCCAGACCGAGAGCCAACCGACAATGGCGATAACCCATGCAACCGCAAGCGCCAACCAACGATGGCGCCACACACCCCAAAGGTATGACAAAACCTGTGCAAGAATCTCCTGCATTCGTGCGTCCCCTTACTCCCCGTTATTGCCCGACTAGAACCAAGCCTCAGCGATAATAAGAATATCTCCCGGCATGAGTACCACGTCGGCTGAGATATCAGCATTCCTTACCAAATCATCCAAACGCAGGCTGTAGGTCATGCGCTTGCCATCGACCGTTCGCACCAGAACGGAATTGTTACCGTCTGCGTACTCGGTCAGACCACCCACTATGATCATCAGATCAAGCAAGGTCATATCTTTTCTATAGGGAATGCGCGATGGCTTAGTGGCCTCTCCCATGACCCGAATAGACTGGTCGGGAATGCCCATGAAACTTCCAGCTATCACACTGACAACTGGATCACGGACATACTCCGAATACGCATCTTCGATATCACGCGCTAATTCAGTTGTTGTCTTTCCGCTGGCCTGTAAATCTTCAACCAGCTCAGTGGTAATTTTGCCGTCAGGGCGAATTGCCCCACCTGTGCTCAGCTCTTCATTACCCCACACAAAAATTTTCACAACATCGCCTGGCCCAAGTATAAAGTCGTAATCGACTTCAATATTTTTCTGCGATTCAGGGATAGGCGGGTAGCTATTCATACTGCACCCGCTGGCCAGCAGCAGAAATAGAAGCGCAACTGCAGCACCTATGGAAGTTGGCACAACACCATTTCTGGAAAGTGAGCGACTACTTAACATTGCTTACTCCTTGAGACATGAGGACGATCTTGTATGTAAGTTGGCAGTCTAACACGGTGAATGTTGCCAAAATCAGTCATCGGCCGTGCTTTGTGAACAAGGTCACAGAGATAGTATGGCCACTGTGTGGCAGGTCTCAGAGTGATTTCAGAACGGCGAGTTCCCCGGAGGAAACGGCAGCTAAACTCCAGTCAAAACGTAGGGGCTAGGGGCTGGCAGATTCCGTATCAACGAGATCGATTTCGACCACACGAAGCTGTTGGGAGATATCTTCCTGACCAGACTCCGGTTGCGGTTGCGGTTGGGCACCGCGGCCATCGACGCTCAGCCGTCCAGCCGACAAACCCGCTGCAACGAGGTACTCCATTACTACCTCAGCCCGCTGCCGCGAGAGAACCAAATTGTAGGCCTGCGCTCCCTTATAGTCAGCAAAGCCGGTAAGGACCGCATTATAGCGAGCCTGTTGCTGCATGCGCTGCGCAACTTCGACAAGCGTCGTCCTAGCCTCGGCATCCAGAATAATGCTATCGAATTCAAAACTGACAGAGTAGCTCACTCCCGCTGCAGCTTCTTCTGGGGAAGGTTCCAAAGAGGCGCTGTCACCTTGGCCTTCCGCAGCGTCCCCGTCGGTCGAGAGCTCGGCCTGAACAGTGGGAGCGTCTGGCACGAGAGCAGTCGTTTCTTCAGATTGCGTATCCAGTTGAGCCTCAGGATATTCCAGAGCAGCCTCTAGCGCTGCCAACTGTCCATCCCCTGGCGCAAACACCACC
>JBLFXU010000016.1:0-18274 GCA_047609575.1 Bacteroidia bacterium
CGCGAGGGCGTAATGATGGAGCCAACCCTGGTGGAGAACACACCTGCAGATTGTACACTTGGAGTGGAAGAAGCCTTCGGGCCTGTAGCAACTATAACCATGTTCGACGATTTCGACGCCGCACTGGCTGATGTGAATAACAGTAAGTTTGGCCTACAGGCTGGTATCTTCACCCGGGATTTATTCAAGGCCCACAAGGCTTGGGATGAACTGGATGTGGGCGGCGTGGTGATTGGCGATGTGCCATCATTCCGTGTCGACAACATGCCTTATGGTGGCGTGAAAGACAGCGGCCTGGGTCGCGAAGGTATTCGCTTTGCCATTGAGGATATGTCCGAGATCCGCAACCTGGTGATACGCGACAAGGATCGTTGATCCTGAACTGACGCCCCGGGCAATCCGGGGCGGTGCTACCTGCTTAGCACGACATGTTTATCACTACAGTCTGATAGTACCCGGCTTCAGGAATACAAACTGTCCATTCTCATGCCCAGCGTCTTCGATAGCCGAGAACTGTGGTTTTTGATCCAGATAACCCAGTTGTGCCGCAGATTGACGTACCAGGTCATAGACCTGCGCGTGCAGCATTTCGCCGTTGATGGCGCCGCCGTTCATTTCCAGCGCCTTTAATAGTGCGCTGGCAAAGATCGAGTGCTTATCTGGACCGTCATTCATAACCGGCTTCAAGCCACCTGAGGTGAGCACCGTCCGGGACTTGTTGGCCATCCAGTAGTTCATAAGCGCGGGTACGCTCTTACGGATCTTTGGGTCTGACGTGCGCGCCAGGGCGCCAGAGTAACAGGAGTCTGCCATCACCATCAGGTGCTTGGCCTTGCTTTGGTTCATGGTTTGGGTCAAGTCGCTGCTGGAAATAGCATCTGAGAGAGGTTTAGAACTGCGATAATCTGTGGGCAGCCAATAGCCATCACCAAATTCGTCCATGCGGCCGTGGCCGACGTAGTACACCAACACGCTATCCTTTTCTTCAAACTCACGCACCTGTGCGAGTATTTTGTACATCTCGCTGCGATTCAGGTTGATATGCACTTTCACCTCAAACCCGTAGGCTGCTTCCAGTAGCTGCTTCAACTGATTGGCGTCACTGGGTGGTGAGGACAGGTCCGGCAGGTATTCGTAGTCGTAGTTGGCGATGATGATTCCCTTATAGTGCAATTTTTTCGCACCTTTGGGAATCTGATTGATTGAAGCGGGTACCGCTCTGACACTACCCGCGGCCAGGGAGCGCGATTGCTGCTGGTCACCGTAGTAGTCGAAATCGCTGGCCCGGCGGTTGGCCGTCTTCCTGGCTTGGGCGACACCACTGGTGGCCTCTGCAAGACGCAGGCGCGTTTGCAGCAGCTGTTCTTCGAGCACGCGGCGATCGGCGGCACCACGTTTTCGGCTCAGGGCCAGATCTTCTTCCAGGCGATTGAGGTCGTCACCGAATCGTTTCTTGGAGAAATTGGCTTCGGTCAGGGCCAGTTCGGCAGCTCTAAGTTCGTCCCTGAGATTAGCCATTTTACTGCCGGCAGATTCCAGTTCTACGTTGAGCCAGCTGCTTGTGTCCACTTCGTCAGACAGGTTGTTGCGCGCCGAATTTCTTTCTTTCTCCATTTCCTGCCAGCCCGCAATGAGATTATCCCGTTCGGTCTTTAAAGCAGCGATGGCTTTTTCCTGCTCACCCAATTTATTCGCCAGCAGAGATCTTTGGCTATCGTCACCACCGTCACGACCATCCAGCACGTCCAGCTGGTCCTGGAGGTTCTGCATAGCTGTTTCCTGATCCGCCACTTTGTAGCGGGCCTGGGTTAACTGCTCGTCTATGCGTTTCATGTTGCTTTGTGTTTGCGCAAGTGTCTGGGCCAGCGCTTCTTTTTCTTTTTGGCTCGAAGCCAAAGCAGTACTTATGTCTGACTCGCGTAGTTTTGAACGCTCCAGCTGTGTTTTGAAGTCGGCTCTCTGTTGGGCGGCCTGGGCGACCAGTGTTTTCATCTGGCCTTCCCGTTTTGCTACTTCCTGTTGTGCCAGTAGCAGTTCCCGCTCCAATTCGCCACGATCTGCTGAGCTGGCTGAATCGACCTGGCCTGCCAGTTGATCTTGCTTGTTTTTGCTGCTGCGCAGTTGGGTTTCTGCCTGTGCAACTTGCTGCTCTAGCGCCTTGAGCTGCAGATCCTTGTCTTGCAGTTGGCGTAACAGGGCATCGCCTCTGCTCGACTGCACAATCAAATTGGCCTGGGCTTTGGCCAGTTGCGTATCCCTTACATTGGCGCGACGAATACTGGCCTGAACCTGGGCCTGCTGAGCTTCCACATCCGCTTCCAGCAGTTGAATGGCAATCTGCTGATCCTCGATGCGGTTCTGTCCGGCAGCAAGCTGTGCCTCCAGTTGTCTGATTTGCAGCGGATCCTCGCTTGTCTGCCGGGAGCGTGACAGTTCCTGTTCAACCCGTCTTGTGTCTGCCTCTTCACGTTGCACGGAGTTGGATTGCTCCTGCAGGGCGGTCAATGCCTCGTCTAGGTTGCGTTGCATGCGGCCTGTTTGAATATTTTGCTGTTCCAGTTGCCCCAGCAGAGAATCGATGCGTCTTTGTGATTGAGACTTAGCGGCGTCGACCTCTGACGCGAGCACAAGGTCCTCTTTGAGCCCCAGGGCGTCGCGCCACAGGCCCAGGGCCTGCTCGCGGTTTTCTGTTACACCTAGGCCATTTTCGTAAAAATAAGCCAGACGGCGTTGGCCACGGCGATCACCTTGATCTGCAGCTTTGCGGTACCACTTAGCGGCCGTAGCGTAATCTGGCTTGCCAACCCAGCCCTTTTCATAGATTTCACCCACATACACTTGTGCAGTGGCATCGCCCTGATCGGCGGCTTCTCGCCATAAGGCCAGCGCATTTTCTGAGTTTGCACGGTCGTATAAGGTGTATTCACCACCACGAATTTCACACTCTGACGCCGACATTTCCTTCGGTCTGCGCCGTTCCAGGTAAGTCATTGAACCGCCTAGTTTGCGGACTCTGCCTGGTAGCAAGCACACCACGGGTTTGTTGGCATCGACGGCGTCATAGTCCTTGCTCAGCGCCTCGTCTTTCTGGGAGGCGACAAGATTAGGCACTACTGCGAGGGCGCATGCGATGGTCAATATGTAAAGTTTCATAGTGTCATTCTCCCAGAGTCTTTTCTGGTGACTCCAATCTGCGTGTAGCGGTCATCAGGTCGCAAGCCATTATGGCTCGCTGGAAGTGATGGTGCCGCAATCCTTGGGTTCGGTTGCCGGTAGTCTATTCGTAGCGGCTACGTAATTTTTCATCAAGTCCGGGTGCTCGGGAAATACTGCGAGGCCCTGACAGGCGGTCCATGCTGCGGTTTTCGCATCGCCTTGCTGCAGTTTTTCTCCGGTCCATTGTGAGTAAAGGCCTACCAGCCGAGTTATGCCCCCAATGGCATCCTCGGAAGGCGACAGCTTAAGTGCAGACATATAGGCGCTGCGCGCGTTGTCTGCGCCATCAAGCAGAATGTAGTGTGCTGAAAGAAGATCGCCCCTTAGATACTCCGCTTCTGCGATGTCCAGGTAAGCATTCCCTTGTTCCAGCCAACGCTGTACACGCATTTCGTTGCTGGAGGTTAGCTGACCTGCGTCGGCGGAAAGGGAGCGCAGCTCACTGGCAAAACGAGCCTCCGGCCCTTCGGGTGTTGAATAGAAAAGCGCAACCACAGCCGCACCCAACACGGCGATAGACGCTGTTGCGATTAACAGCCAATTGATAAGCCTGCGCCGCGATTTTTTCCCGCGCAGCCCCTCTACCAGATCACCGGCGGTTCCGATTCGGTCTTCCCGGTTAAATGCCAGCCCTGACTGTAACGCCTTCCATTGGCCACGGCGAAGTGTGTCAATTCGCTCTGGTTGTATTTCTTCTGCCCTGGCTTTGATGGCAGATACGCGGTTAAACGGGTGGACACCGGTCAGTAGTTCGTAGATGACCAATGCGTAGGCATAGATGTCATCTTTGGGGTGAGGTGTTTGCTGTTCGAACATTTCGCAGCTTGCATAGGTTGGAGTGAGGGCTCCCAGTGCGCTGGCATCGAATACCGTTTGCGGCTGTTCCTCAGCCTGTGATTCGTTGATGCGGGCAATCCCCAGGTCGAGAACTTTTGCACAACCATCCTCGCCGACAAATACGTTGTTGGGCTTAAAGTCAGAGTGCACCAGACCGCTGGCGTGAATGTAATCGAGGCCATCCGCCATGCCCCTTATCAACTGCATCGCTTTAGGGAGGGGCATTCCTTGTGGTGCTTCTGATCTGATGAATTCATCCAGCGGTTGCCCACGCATGAACTCCATAATCATATACGGGCTGCCCTCATGTTGGTCAAAATGCATAACGCGAACGACGTTGGGGTGCGCCAGTTGCTGTGACTTGCGCGTTTCGCGCTGTAGAGCCATGCGTGAGGCTTTGTGGGCGGAGAATCGTTTACCCAGGAATTTGAGTGCGACCTCAGACTGCTTGTCCTTGAACTCGCCGGCATACAGTTCGTCAACGGCTTTAAAAACCTTGCCCATACCGCCTTCACCGAGGACTTTTTCCAGTCGGTAACGGTTGGAAATCAGATCGCCTAGTTGGGGTTCTCCTGCAAAGGAGGGCTCCTCTGCAGGGGTGTCACTGATTTCCGTGGAGGACTCGGAAATCTCTGTAGCGCTTGCTCTAAGGGTTTCATCTTCCCCACTGGTGATTGTTGCAGCGTCCAGTGGGGAGGGTTTATCGCCGTCCTGATCCATCTCAGGTGCGCGCAAAAATGCGCTCCCCCTCGATGGACGGTCGGACTTTGGATTGCATGATTGCCGTCCTCAGAATTGGCCTCTGATACCGATGGTCAGAAGTTCTGCACTGACATCTTCCAGGTCCAGCGTCGTGGAGTAGTCAATGAACGCCTGAATGTTCTGGGCGAAAGCCGCTGATACCCCTAGACCCACTTCAAAGTAATCTTCGTCTGGATCATCCGTGTTGACGTTCAGGTTAAAGGTTTGCCCGATATCTTGAGATGCGTAGCGAGCCTGCATAGTGTCGGCTTCATTTTCGAATTCATGTCTCCATTCCGCTTTCACATAGGGCAGGATGACGCCGGACGAAGTGCTGAAGACTTTCGAGATTTGGAAGCCCACGGAAGATTGTAGTGAATCAAAGTCCTGGTCTTCATAGGCAAGGTTCAGTCCACTGAAGGTAGCGGTGTCCGTGCCAATTGCGATGTCCTTTTCAGTGTATCCATCCACGGTGACGTCGAGATAGCTTATGCCGAGGCTGACCGCAAGATCTACAGCGCCAAGATCAAACGTGGTGCCAGTGGAGGCGCCAAGGGTGAATGTGTCGCTATCGGTCTCGCCGCGCATGGAACGATTTACCAGCGAGCCAGCCCCCGTGCCTGATGCACCGGCACCAGCCGTATAGCGGACGATACGCTCTGTGCTGTAGTCGTTCTGGCCAAAACTCATTACGCCGTCAATGTAGAAGCGCCCAACGTTACCTATTGCGTAGCCGCTTAGCGAATAACCATCGGTATCAAAACCACCACCCGCCTGGGTATTGGTAAGCTCCGTGGCTGGGTCAAAAGATTTAACGTTCTCAAACTCTACCTCGTAATCGGTATAGCCAAGAGCGAAACCTGCAACAAAGCCTGAATCAAACTGGTAGTCGAAGCCCAGTGTAGCGCCGTAGGAGTCGTACTCGTACTCGTTTTCCTGGGTGGATGCATCACGATCTCCCGTACCTAGAGCGCCGTTGAGAAACCAGCCCCAACCTGTGCCGTCATCACCGGCGTTGCCACCAGAAACCGGCGCGCCGTTCATAACAACATTGAGACCACCTGCAGTAGCGCGTGCGCCAGATCGAATGGCATCAAGGCGCATGCCGATATTACCAAACTGTCCGTTGGAGCTTTCTGTCGCCAGACGCCCCTGGGAAACGCCTTCTTCACCGGTAAGTTGCTGCATGGCTTCGGCAAGTTGCTCATTGTTAAAGCCCAAGCTGTTCCCGCCACCTGGTTGACCCGCATTCAGGTCGTTTGCATTGCCGACCATCTCACCACAGTGAATAAACAGACTCTGTTCGGCGGAGGCGTTAAGGTCCGTGCTGCCGCCATAGGTGGGGACAAGTTGACCGCAGGTCTTTTGCACCGCATCACCGGTATTAACCTGTAATGCGGTGTTATTGTCGGCGTTCGACACGGCTATTCCCAGCGCCGTTGCAGGCCCTTCTGGCGATGTTGACTGCGCGTGAGCGCCGATAGCGAATAGGGGGGTTGCAGCGAGCGCTAAAATTACTTTACGGGGGGTCTTCATCCTGTCACCTCTGTGGCATTGCTGTAGTGTTATTGCGAGCGGCTATATACTAAGCCAATTTTCGCAATTTAGCACCCCGGGGAGGAGTTGTGACGCGTGCAGGAAGGAATGCCAACCTTACGAGAATAGGGGCAACTGTGGCTGCGCTGCGAGGGACAATTGCGACTCGCACAGTGACGCTATTGGCGCTGATTCTAAGCTTGCACGGTTGTGGTGCGTTGGGTACTTCGCCACACCTGGATTGGTTGGCTGATGCACGGTGGCAGACGTCTACACAGCGCGGGCAAGGGTTTGAGCTGACAGTGTATCGCCCGCCAGTGCTCCCCGATGGTGAAAATTTGCACGTTTATCTTGGCGGCGATGGGGGGGCCTTCCGGTCGCGAACGGTGGTGGCGGCCGATCCGACTGGCACGCAGCATCTCGCGTTGCAGTTAGCTTTGGCAGACCCCGCGCCTAGTCTGTTTCTGGCGCGGCCTTGCTATTACACCGATGCCTCTGCACCGCCTTGCAACCCTATGCTATGGACCAGCCATCGTTACGCGCCGCAGGTCGTGGATGCAATGGTGGCAGCGCTGCAACAAATATCGCTCGATTACCCCAGCATGCAGCTAACGCTGGTGGGGTACAGTGGGGGTGGCGTCCTGGCAATGCATATCGCGCGCCGTCTGGGGCGGGTATCGCAAGTTATTACCATAGCGGCGCCGCTGGATAGCCATGCATGGACTGTCTTGCACCGCTATTCCCCGTTGGTGGACGGGTCCAATCCAGCTGATTTGAAAGATTGGCCGCTGCGTTTAGAGCAAATGCACTTGAATGGAGGGCTGGATGAGAACGTGCCGCCTGCGGTGACGGCATCATTCCTGACGAAAATGGGTGGGCAAAAGCAGCATATTATGACAAAAACCTACGCGGAGTTTGATCACGAGTGCTGCTGGCTTCGCGACTGGCCGTTGATTATCGCTGCGCTAACGCCGCAAATACGATAGGGCAGAGCCGTATGACGCCTGCCGGTTAGACTAACGTCATGACCGTTTCCTAGAGTTCGATCAGGTATTCACGCGCCCTCACTGCTCAGAAGGTTAAGATATTCGCTGTGAGAGCGCCTGAATACCTGGCCTTGTAATGCGCCTGCTATGAGAGGGCTTGTGGCGTCGGCTCAGCCTAGTTAGCTTAAGGAAATGCCATTCGGGTCAGAGCCCGTTTATCCCAGTAAAAACCACGCCGCTGCGGCAACAATGGCGAGAGCAATTACGCCGGCCGCAATGAGCATTGTTGGGGATTTACCCCCATCTGCACTTGCTTTGCCGGTCGCAGAGGACGGGGCAGCACCCGATGCGGAGGCGATGCTGCTGTTACCTGCTTTAAAGACAATGGTTGCCAGCCCCATTCTGATCTTGTCGTCATCTGACAGGTAAGCATTGGGGCGTTTCTTGCCGTTTACGTAAATACCGTTCACGGCAACGAGGTTGACCAGCCGCCAGCGCCCGCCCTGGTGGATAAGTTGGGCATGCCTACCGGATACTCCCTCTTCATCGATAACAATCTGGCAGCTGTCTTCGCGACCAATTTCCCAGACGTCCTCAGGACCCCCTGAAGGTTCCAGCTCCATGACCTGCTGTGGCCCAGAATCGCCAATGATAACGAGGTGCGGCAGGTCGGAAGCTGCGTCCACTTCGACCATGAGGCTTGCTGCTGCTGCGGCATCCTCTGATGGCAAGACCCGTGTTTCTTCGCCTGTGCCTTCATTGACCCAACTACTTGGCACTTCTGGTGCTGCCGCGACTGGCTCGGGTGGAGGAGGTGGTGGCGGAGTTGGCGGAGGTGGTTCGGGCGTAGGCTCAGGTTCCGGCGCAGATTCGGGCTCTGGAGCTGGTTCAGGGGCGGGTTCTGGCTCGGATTTTACCTCTGGAGGAAGATTCACCATGGTGGCGTCTTCGTCCAGGCCTGCAACCATTGTTGCTTCGTCGTCTTCTTCAACGCCGGTCAGTTCGACCGACAGGTCGACGGTGTCGAAACTCACGACGTCGCCACTGAACAAGATAGCGGGCCCTTCGATGCGGCGCTGGTTTACGCGGGTGCCATTGGCTGAACCCAGGTCTTCCACAATGACCTGTTGCCCAACGACCCGAAACTGCGCGTGCTTTCGCGAAATCTTGGGGTCGGGAATAGTAATGTCTGCGTCGTTAGATCTGCCCAGTGTTTGTTCCCCGGACAGGTCGTATGCCGTGCCGTCAGCGCCTATCAGACGTGCGCTGAAATCGTCTCCTGTTGCCATCTTCCTCTCTCTCTCCGAGTGTAGCTATCGCTCTGGGTAGCGTGGTGCGTGAACCAGAGTCATTGCGAGCGTAATTCCTACCACGCAGGTCATGCAAGTGTACTGCCAACCGGTGCTGTGGGGATTCTTATCTACTATAGGCCCGATTATAGCTCCGATCTCTGTCAGGCGTACCCTGGGAACCTAACGCAAACTATAGACCAGCGTCAGTGCAAAGGTTGTGCCGACTATCGCTACCAGAAAAATATACGGCCAGCCCGTGTTGCTTGTATGGTCATCGGTTGAGCCCGATGGTTCTGCACTACTTTTATCCGTTGCGGGGACAGCCTTTACCCGCATCACCTGAGTCTCTTCGAGATTCGCTCCCGCCTCTTCCCTTTTTGGAGTGGAATCTGGCAGGCCCTCGTATTTTTTTGTATCTGGATCAAAAGCCCAAACTAATTGCTCCGCTGTGCCCGGTTCACTTTCAGATTCGGGCTTGTACTGTACGATCACCGCAGTAGAATTATCTTTACCGCCACACTGCAGTGCTGTATTTACCAGGCTGCTACTCGTATCTTGTGCTGGTGTGCCTCTTCCAATCAGGTGCGACAACTGCTCGTTGTCGAGTGGATCTGTCACACCGTCGCTGCATAGTAGCAGTGTGTTTCCTGCGCCTAGCCGTCCGGAATTGCTGCCTATCTCTACGCTGCCCTCTTTCTGCAGCCCTATCGCCTGCAAAATAACGTGGCGGCGAGGGTGTGTTCGAGCTTCCTCTAATGTGATCTGTCCTGCAGCGAGCTGTGCCTCGACGAACGAGTGATCTCGCGTGAGTAATTTTAACTGGCCATCCCATAGATAGGCTCTACTGTCGCCAACCCATGCGAGCTCGTACTGGTCTCCGGTGAGACGTAGCGCCACTACCGTGGTCGCCATTCCAGCCTTGCCCTTGCCGATTTCGACGCCTGCCTTAACCTCGTTATTGGCCATTTGGATGGCGCTGGCCAAATCGCTACCGGCAGAAATTTCACGCCGAAGAACTTCAATGGTGAGAGCGCTGGCGACTTCTCCAGAATGGTGGCCACCAACGCCATCTGCCACTACTAGCAGGCCAAGGTCAGGGTCAATCAGAAACGCATCTTCATTGTGTTTCCGTCGACCGACGTCTGTATGTCCTGCAAACTGAAATAACGATGATTCAGTATGCTCGCTCACAAAGCACTCCGTAACTTCGACGCAAAGGCGGCGAATTGCTGGGGGATAAAGTCGTTTTCATCTTCAACGGTTTTGAACCAGGCATCCATGTTCTTTTCTATACGTTGATTGTCCTTCAGGGCAATGCTCAGTGTTTCCACCGCCAGGAATGCCTGCTCAGCCACAGTGAAATGCCGGAAACCGCCGGAGGCAGAGCGTTGCACCAATCCTGCGCGCAGTAATTTCTTTTGCGCGTCAGAGTATGTGCCGCCAACTAATGACTTGTCCAATCCAACCAGTGCCTTCTGTAGGTTGGCCGCTACGGCAACTACCGATGCTCGATCTTTCATAGAGGCACTATGCAACTGGTTGATGCCATTTTGAAGTGTTGCAGCGGTATCATTGCCAAGAATATCCAGTACAGCTTGCAGCATCGTGAGCGAGGCATCATTCAAGCGAATGGTGCCTGGGGGCAGGGCGGCAGCGCCCCCTTCAGGGCTCCAGCGCAGCTTGTCCATAGGATGGTGGCAGGCATGGCACTGATAGAAAGACAGCTCCGGCGTTAAGGTTTCTTTGGTGAACCACTCTTCCTGCAGCAGTTCGAGCGTTTGCATACTGGAAACCAGTAAGCCCGCCATCCACATGTTAACTGAGGCGATGTAGGGTTTGCGCTCACGATAGTCTGCATCGACGTCATAGTGGCGAGGCTGGTTGACAGTGAAAACCTCCAGCTCAAAGGACAGGCGGGGGTGGCCCGCGCCCATGATTTCGTGGGTGGCAAATTTGCTTTGCGTACCCAGATGACAAGACAAGCAGAGCTTTGCGCGCTCCATGGGTTGTTCGGTTGGGTACATGCCCTTGGCAAGATTGTCGGCGTGTGAAGTCCCTTGCTCAGCATGGGTTTCCAGCCATTGGCCGGCGCCGCCATGACAGGCTTCACAACCAACGCCTTCATTGACATAAAAACGCCGTCCCCTTTTGTCCGCAGGTGGGTTGTCCGCATGGCAATCCAGGCACATTTTTGCAGTGTGTGCACTGGTCAGCCCCAATTTCTTGGCGATCGCCTTGGACTGCTTACCCATCAAGGTCTGGTAGGAGCCTGAGTGGTAATCGCTGCGTTGCCAGGTCCGATATTCGTTCAGCAGAACTGGCGAATTAGGATCAGGGCTAACCTTGCCGTGGCACACGCTGGTGGCGCAGCTTGCGACACCCTCGTGCACGTTGGCTCCGGTTTCAGGCAGTGGGGCGGCCTGCGTCGCGCCAGCAAAAAGCAGCGCGAAGCCGGCTGCGATTAGTTTTCTACATACCATGGTTTGCCATCATCATCGACGAAGAGCTTCCGCATCTCTTCCAGGTTTAGAGGCCGGGCACCGATGCGGCCGAATACCGCAACTTGTCCGCCGGTTTCATCCACACCGCGATCCCGTTCCAGGGCCCGTGACAGGGACAGGGCGGGGGAGGCTGTTGGATAGCTTGCAATCAGTTCAGGCCTAGGCTCAGGGCTGAAGCCGTAGAACTTGGGCTGGCTCTCGGGCGAGGTCAGCTGCAGTACTTTCAGGCCGCCGGCGCCATCAGCAACGTAGGCGAACAGGGAGGCGTTGGTCGAAGCCACGGTCACGTCATGGCTGTCTACCAGCCCATCATTAAAGGTCTGCAGCAGCTGCATCTTATCCGGCTTGATGATGTCGACAATGGCAATGCCATCACTACCGGCAGCCACATAGGCATAGGTCCGGGCCAGGTGCAGGCGTTGCGCCTGCGCCAGCTTGATGGTGTTGCCCTCCACGAGAATCGGGTTCGCCGGGTTTGTCACATCGACAGACTTGAGGCCGTCCGCGTCGGTGACAAACAGGTAGCGGAACTGTAGCGCCACTGAGTGCCCATTGTTCAGCGGCAGGGTGGACTCCAGCTTCGGGTTCAGTGGGTCGTCTATGTTCACTACCACCAATCCTGCATCGGCAATGATGTAGGCGTAGTAGCCGCCCAGTACCATGTGCCGCGCACCATTCAGGATGCCCCCTTCGTTCCAGGTCACGGCGCGCTCCATGAAGTTGTTGCGCGGTTCACCGTCCATAAAGGTATCCATACTGGTCAAGATTAGCCCTTCCTCAGAGTCGAGCACGTAGGCGTATTCATACAGCGGATGGAAGGGTTGCTCCAGGTTGATATCGCGCATCAACGCGCCCTGGTTGCGAGACGGCTGTATCGGTTGGGTGGTGGGCAGCACAACGCAGGTGGCGTTCTTGCTTGGCAGCCGGGGGTCCTGGCCCAGTGGGCTAAAGGGCGCGGAAATGATGCGCTGGGAAACGCCCTTGTTGGCAATACTGGCGATATCGTAAGCCATCATGCCTTTTTCGCCTTCGGCGACGTACAGGAACTCACCGCGTTGCTGAATACAGCGCGCCGGACCTGAACTGTGCGGGTAACCATGCTTGAGCTGTTTGCCGGCTTCCTGGTGCTCACGAAAGTAGTCCGGGTAGGCGTAGCGTTGCAGGTAGCTGCCGATAACCGACTGCGGTTCATTCCACTCAGTGACTTGTACACCCGTTATGTTTTCTTCGCCGCCAACATAGGAGATGTAACCTATAAAGTCGATGAAGTCGGTACCAAGCATTAGCAACTGCGCCATGATGGCATTGTTGTTATTGGACTTCGACAGGTGGCAGTCCTCGCATTCCTTGGTCTCGGTCTTGCGCACGGTGTGCGGAAAGTGCGGGTTCATCGCCTGCGAGCTATAGCCGCTGGAGGAAATAGGCGGCTGCTGGATATAGATTTTCTCACGGTTGGAGTTGGTGGAGGACAATACCAGCGCCGACGTGGAGCGTACCGGCGCGATCTTACCGGCGCCACCATGCTTGTCCATGCCGCCCTTGGCGGCTTCACGTCGCCCGAGCATGAAGATTTGGTCGCGGGCAACCTGTGGATTGTAGGTGGCATAGTTCCTACTTTCGCCGCCCTCGTAGTGCTTCCGATCGGTCTTGTTGTTGGCCTCAATTGGCAGGTGACAACCGCCACAACTTGTCGTCCAGGAGGTGTGACAGGTGTAGCACTCGATCTCGTCGTTAGAGTGGGCGCGGTCTGCGTTGGCGATATCCGGACCCCATTCCTGGGTAGAGGTGTTCTCGCTCATCAACTTGGCGCGTGCAGACTTTTCGTTGTAACCCTTGTGGCCTTTGGTCACGCTGTCTTTAACCAGACTGACTTCCCATTCCAGGTCGGGTGTCAGTACCGAGCGCTGGATCAGTGTGTCACCCATCCACTCGAAGCGTTTACGACCGTCCGGATTGCGTATGCCACCTAGATCGGTGCCACCATCCAGGGCGGCAGGTCCCGAGGTGAAGAGATTGGGATAGGCATCCGCGGAGCCGTGGCAGTCTTTACAGTCGATTTCGACGGCTGCGGCGACTTCACCATAGATATGGCCATTGCCGTGGTTGTCCTGCGCGTAGTGGCAGTCGACGCAGTGCATGCCCGCATCGAGGTGGATCGAGGACATGTGTACGGCCTTGTCGAATTTCTTCGGGTCGTCATCATTGACAATATCCCCTTCGGCATCGAGCAGGTTACCCGTACGGTCGCGCTTGAAGACCGCCCGGAAGTTCCAGCCGTGGCCGTGGTAGTCGGCGAACTGGGTGTCGTTCAGTTCCGGGTTCATTTCCGAGACCTGCTTCATGAATTCAGGGTCCGCCCACTTGCCCCTGGGGGCTGCACCCTCCGGGTTGCGTTCCAGCACGTCGTGACGTTCCTTGGCAGTCGGGTAGACCTGCTCCTCGGGCCACATGGACGGTGCATCAGACTCGTAATCCCACATGGTGTAACCCAAGTAGGTATTGACGAACATATTGGGCTGGTGCATGTGGCAAGACATACACTGGCTGGTCGGTATCGCCCGGGTGAAGGCGTGTTGCAGCGGATGACCAGACTCGCCCTTGGGAATTGTCGGGTCCACTGTCTGCGTTTGGCCGGTATGACCATGCTGGGAGTAGCCAGCGGAGTGTCTTGGATCGCGATCGTTGGCATACACCACGTGGCAGGATGCACAGCCTGAACTGCGGTAGTCGCCGGGCTGGTCGTTGGTGCCCAGGAACCAGGTGTGTGGATCATTGAGTCGCGTCTTGGTGATGTTGATAATAGGCACTGATATTCGTGCGCCGGTACCGGGGCCACGGTTGGACTGGCGGAAATCCGGACGACCCGGTTCCTCCAGGCGCTGCAACTGGCCCAGGGCGTTGGGCAGGCCGGTTTCAGGGAACAGGTTGCTGATATTCCTGCCACCGCGCTCAAACACACGGAATATATCCCCGGGCTTGACAGTTTCCCAGGCCGGTAGCGGGAAAAGATGCGGCACAATACTGGTCGCTTCGGCTTGTTCTGGCGTGAGTTTGATTGGCCCAATAATTTTGACCCCCACACCCTCGCGGTTGTAGGCCTCACCCAGCAGAGCGCGTTTGTACGGGAGGATACCGTTGTTATAGGACGCTCCAGCCCAGAGCATGGCGGAGGTGGCCATCAAGCTGCGTTCGGCTGCTTCGATAATGGGTAAGTGACATGCGCCACAGCCTTCTCTGGCAATGCGGTAGTCGGAAGGATTGAGAAAGCGCACAAATTCCGGACTTTCCTTGTTGAGCAATGTATAGGTGCGTTCCGGGTTGGCACTGGACGGGAAGTGCCAGGCATCAGGGTAGCGAGGCAGTACGTGCGCGGCTTTCATGGCCTGCAAGTAAGGCGCGTCATCCAGTGTAGTCGTGCCGTCGGGCCGGTGTATGTCGGCATCACCGCCGTGACAATCGGTACAGCCAAGCTTCACCGCAGGATTGGCGTGCATGGTTCTTTGATCGGTGCTTGTGTGACAGCTTTCGCAACCTTCTGACTTGGCGGCCATCGCCTGTGCGGTCTGGCTCGCCGGTGCATCGGGTGCAGTGACGTAATCCCGCTCCACCGCGTGCAGCGCAGAAGAGGCGTTCGCGGCCCCTGTCCAACTGAGCCCTGCAAGCAGAATCGTCGCTGCCAGGCGTCCCATGACAGATACGCTGCGGTTTATTTTTATCGAAGTTCTCATGGCGGTCACTCAGAATGTCAGAATAGTGTTGAACAGCACGGAGTAGGGGTCGTCTTTATCCCCGTACAAGTCTTCATAGCCGTCGCCGGAGAGCAGCTGCGCATAGGACACGCGTATCACGACGTTTTGGCTAAAGAAGGGTCGCCAAATAATGGCTGCGGACAAATCCATACCGATTTCTTCGTCGATGTTGGATTGCGCTCGTGCCACTTCCAGTACTTTTGTCTCGGCAAATGCCAGATAGTTGGCATTAAAGCTCAGACGCAACTCGGGAAGGATGTCCAAGTCAACACCGCCGCCGACCAGGATCACGCCCGGGTTGGTGAAGTTGGATTGCCCGTGTTCCTTCGACGCCTCCAGAGAGTTGAAAATGCCGTTGCGTTGTTGCAGCGCTACGCGACCACCGCCAATGAGCGGCACGCCCTGGCGAATCCAGTAGCTGGTGTCAGAGCCAGCGAACTGCGGGTTTTCAAAGATTGCATCGAAACCCTGTGACTTGTTGTCAAAGGGGTCGTCGTCGCCGCTGCCATAGAGGAAGGAGGCGCGCAGGCGAATCCAGTCGAAGTCGATACCAGGCTCTGCTGCAAAGAAAAACGCTTCTATATCAGAGTTTTCACCACTGAATACCCCGTTATCTTCTTCGCCAAGAGCCATGTAGGCAGACACCGTTAGGTTGAGTCGACCAATGTGGCCGTCGCCGTTGTAGCCAAAGTAAACAACATCATATTCACGAGGTCGTTCTTCACCGATGGAGGCGGGCCTCTGGATGAAGTTGTTGCTGTCGTAGAAGATGTCTGTCTCGCGGTTGCGGTTGTAGATGACCGTTGCCTGTGAGAAAAAGCCCACGTGGGGCTGATCCTGCCAATACAGGTTAGCCACAAAGACATCATCGTCCCGCAGATCTTCAGTGACTTCGTTCAGGCCACTGTTGGTGTCTTTCTCCATACGTCGGAACCAGGCCAGGTTATACTGGAACCGGTTGTTGTCCCGGTTTCCAAACAGGCGCACGCCAAAGGGTGCATCCTGGAACAGGAAGCCACGGAAGTCAGAAGAGAAGGGCTGTATGCCCACGCGTATGCTGTCGAAGTCATAACGGTCCGACACATTGCGCAGGTGTTTGTCGACAAACAACGCCTGTATGCCCACGTGGTCGTCATGACGACGATGCTCATCGTCGGGATTGGCATTAACGCCGGTGATTTCATCCAGCTCGGTGTAGTTGTAGTTAAATACCGGTGTGAAGCGAAATTCCCAGTCGGGTGGACGGAACACAGTGTCGCCCTGGTAGTACACGAATTCCACCGGAATATTCTGGTTGAAGGTGAATTGGTCGGAGCCGCCCAGTACGTCCAATTGGCCTGGCTCACGTGTACTTTGCACACCTACCCCTGTAGGCACCTGACGAAATTCCAGTACCGTGTCGGAGATGGCGGTGACGTTAAAGAACCAGTCGCCATGAATGGGCTTGTCGCCCTTGATCGTGTTTTGATTGTAGGGGTCGTACCAGCGGTCTTCGTAACCCAGGCTGTCGACGATACGCCAGCGATCGGGTATCGGTACAGATTCTACAAACTGCTCAGCAGTGGGGCGAGGCGTACTGTGATACCGACGCGGCAGTACAGAGCGACTGCGCTTGGAAACAACGGCCTCCTCACGTATGCCGTCGACGGCGTTTTCATCCGCGACGATTTCTCGATACTCGCAATCGCGATTACTGCCTTTACCTCGGCGGCGCGAGCTCTGGCTGCGATCGCGTTCGTTGTCGGTGCAGTTGACCTGGACATCTGCGTCCTGTGCAACAGCATTACCTGACAGACTGGCCAATCCGGCCACTGAAGCTATCAGGATGGGATATAGCATTTTTTTATTCACGTTGATCCCCCTGTCTCTATTTGCCGTCGCAAACAAAGTTTTCGCTGCTGCCGATATACGGCGATTGCGGACACTGTATGTAGCGTAATCGTTCGCCTTTGGGCTTTACAGTGTCAGCACGTATGTCTTTTGGGGCATTGTTGATGCTGCCGCCCAGTGCTTCGCCAGCCTCGTGGAGGCCAAGGAAGGAAATCATGTCGTCCTGATCAATACCGTCACCAGAGACGCCTATGCCGCCGACCAGTTGGTCGCCGCGATAGATGGGCACGGAGCCGGGGAAAATCTGGATGCCGTTGGCTAGTCGGGTGGGAGCGGCCGCTCCCAGGCAATTGGGGCCAACGTCTGGTAATTTGCTGCCGGGCACAGTCTTGTCGAATGTGACGGGCACATCCAGCGCAAAGATCACGTGTTGCAATATTTGAAACAGCACAAGATCAAGCTGTAAACCAGAAGAGAAAACGCTCCACTGATTGTCTACAAATGATTTACTGAAAGGGCCGCTAGGGTTCCCGCGTATACCGTCTGGATAGAATGGCCGGGATAGGTTGCCGCCGGAACGATCTGCAAATGCGATGCCGTTTGTCAGTGCATCAGATCCTATAAAGTTCTGCGCTGCGGTTACATAGTCGTCAAACGATATTGTGTTGTAGGGAGTCGCAACAATGCTTGCGTTGTCATCAGCAAAAAAGGGCTCGATGCGCAAGTAGTCCGTCGTGCCAAGACCGGACAGCACCGATGCTGCATCCTTGGACGAGAAAAAGGTCGCTGTTCGGGCTTTCTGTAGCGAAACATCAGCACCAAAGATGGGTGCATCACGGGTTCTCACCATGCCTAGAATGCGGCCCTGCGAATCCACTATCGAAATAGTCACTCGGGCGGGTGTGCTTTGCGGTGTGCGAATCTGGGCGCGACTGCGATTGGCAACCGCCAGCGCAGACTTCATGAGTGTTTCCACCTCTTGCGCAGAGAGCGGCGCAACACTCAGTAGTGCGGCATCGCCTCCCGCTATTGCAGGGAAGCGATCGTTGTTGCTGTCATCCACGAAGATAAAGGCGTCTAGCCCATCAAAGCCTACTGCGGGTCGAATACCTGAGTCGGGTTGGCCGAATGCTGTGCCTGCCACGATAGTGCCGCCACCGTAGCCATTCACTTCAACTAGCATGCCCATGCCCTGCAGGCTGTCGTAGGCAGATGCTTGATCGGGAGAGGCGGGCAGGTTATCAAAGTCTATATCACTGTAGCGGAACGTTTTGCCTTCTACAGTCACGCGGTCGGCGCGACGCGGCTTGGGCGCGGCGAAACCAAACGTACCGGCAACGGCGATCATTTCATCTTGGTCGCGGTCGCTGTTGAGGATGTTCTTGTCTATGCTGTAGAGACCGTCGGACAGCACGCCTACGCCACCAACAACTGTGCCGTTTTTGTACAGCGGGAAACCACCTGGGTCAGCCGATAGGCCCAGTGGCGAGCGATGCGGGCCGACGCTGGTTCCTGTTCCTGTTGAAGCTGTTGTGAAATCTGAGCATGCCAGTTGGCTGAACTGAACTCCAAACAGTGGCCCGCTT
>JBLFXU010000017.1:0-18235 GCA_047609575.1 Bacteroidia bacterium
GGCTCATCCACACTGATAAAGCTGTTAAATTGCGGATCCAGCTCGGCGATGCGTGCTAGTAGGGCCTTTGTCAGTTCGACACTGGAAAATTGGCCTTCGCGCAGTCCTGCGGCTAACTGGGCGACAGATTTATTGTGCATGCTGTTATTCCTAATGCGGCTGTGGCCGCTTAATCGATAACCCTGGGAACGAGGTAAAGGCCGTCTTCCACGGACGGGGCGATGGCCTGGAAGGCCTCGCGGCGGTTTTCTTCCGTCACCTCATCGGTACGCAAGCGCTGTGTGGCATCCAGTGGATTGGCCATCGGCTCGACGTTGGAGGTGTCCACCGCTTGCAGTTGGTCCACCATTTGCAAAATTTCGTCGATGCGCTGCGTAACGTCACCGATTTGGTCTGCACCTATGCGGATGCGTGCAAGTTCAGCAATTTTCTCTATTTCGTCCTGCTTTATGGTCATGTCTAAAAGTGCCGCCGGGGGCCGTCCTGAGACGGCGGGGGCGTAAACTTATCACATTTGCGCCTTGCCCAAAATCCCCTCGGTTGTTACAGTTGCGCGATTCCTATAACTCCCCAAAAGACCGCCTTTCTAATGCATTGTTTCTGCTTCTGTTGGACCGAGATACCGACAGCCGAAGGGGCGTTGGAACACCCGGCCCTGGTCTCCGGTTGCAGTCACAAGGTAGCCTGATTTCATGCTGAAGACACTACGCGGAATTTTCTCCAATGACCTCTCCATAGATTTGGGGACCGCCAATACGCTTATCTACGTGCGAGACAAAGGAATCGTGTTAGACGAGCCTTCCGTAGTGGCCATTCGTATTCATAACGGCCAGAAAACCATTGAGGCTGTAGGTACCGAAGCCAAACGTATGTTGGGCCGCACGCCGGGCAATATTACGGCTATTCGACCATTGAAAGACGGTGTCATCGCCGATTTCATGGTCACCGAGAAGATGTTGCAGCATTTCATCAAAAAAGTGCATGAGAGTAAATTTATCAAGCCCAGCCCAAGGGTGCTGGTCTGTGTACCGTGCATGTCCACCCAGGTTGAGCGGCGCGCTATTCGCGAGTCTGCGCTCAGCGCCGGTGCTAGGGAGGTTCGGTTGATCGAAGAACCTATGGCCGCTGCTATTGGTGCCGGCCTGAGTGTCGACGAAGCCACGGGCTGCATGGTGGTGGACGTAGGCGGTGGCACCACTGAAGTGGCGATTATCTCACTGAATGGCGTGGTCTATCGCGATTCGGTACGGGTAGGCGGCGACCGCTTTGACGAGGCCATTGTTTCGCATGTTCGCCGGCGCTATGGCAGCTTGATTGGCGACGCCACCGCGGAACGTATCAAGCTGGAGGTGGGCTGTGCTTTTGCGGGTAGCGAATTACGCGAGATAGACGTGCGTGGTCGTAATCTGGCGGAAGGCGTGCCCCGTAGCTTTACGCTCAACAGCGATGAAATTCTGGAATCCCTGCAAGACCCACTCGCGGTTATCGTGCAGGCTGTGAAGTCTGCACTGGAACAATCGCCACCGGAACTGGCGGCCGATATCGCTGAGAGTGGCATTGTCTTGACAGGCGGTGGCGCACTGTTGCGCGACCTGGACCGGCTAATCTCCGAAGAGACGGGGCTGCCTGTGATTGTCGCAGATGACCCACTGACCTGTGTTGCCCGCGGTGGCGGCATGGCAATGGAGCGCATGGACCGCCACACTATGGATTTGCTGTCCACAGAATAACCCCCAGCGACGGCGAGGTGAGCGAGTCGGAGTAATTGAGGAGCGGACATCAAGTCGTTATTCGTCAAAGAGTCATCGCTGGGATTACGCGTTATACTCGCCACTGTCGTGGTGATTGTCCTGATCACAGCAGATCTTCGTTTCAACAGGCTCGACGCTGGTCGGTCTTTTCTTAATACCCTCGCCACCCCTCTGTACTGGATAGCTGATCTACCCTCTCGCATCGGCGACTGGACTGATACCAATGTCAGTAGTCGTGGCTGGCTGATAGAGGAGAATGAGCGCTTGCAGCAGGAGAACTTTTTGCTGCAGGGGCGATCCAGCCAGATGGCCTCATTGCAGGCAGAAAATGTCCGCCTGCGAGCACTGCTCAACTCCACTAAACAGGTACGCGACGATGTGCTGGTTGCTGAACTCATTGGCGTATCACCAGATCCAGCGCGGCACCAGTTAGTGCTGAACAAGGGCGGTGGTGACGGTGTGTTTGTCGGCCAGCCACTGGTAGATGCGAATGGGCTTATGGGACAGATCGTCGAGGTTAGCAAGGCCAGCTCCCGCGCACTGCTGATTACCGACGCCACGCATTCTGTGCCAGTGCAGGTGAATCGCAACAGTGTGCGGGCGATTGCCGAAGGCACCGGCGCTCTGGGTTCTATGGAAATCCACCATGTGTCCGCGACTACCGATATCCTGGAAGGTGATCTTTTGGTCACCTCGGGGCTGGGCGGTCGTTTCCCCGTTGGCTATCCAGTGGCAGTCGTTTCGAAAGTCGAACGCGATCCGGGTCAGCCCTTCGCGCGTGTTGAAGCGGTGCCAACCGCGGCGCTGGACCGCAGTCGTCATGTGCTGCTGGTGTTTACCGGCGGTGAGGTGGAATAAACCATGGCGGACGATACAGCCCGTGGTTATGGCATTATCCTGCTGACGTTTGTTGTGGCGTTGACGCTGGCTATTCTGCCTTTTCCCCTCTGGTTGCAGTGGGGGCGACCCGAATGGGTGGCCCTGACGTTAATTTATTGGGCTATAGCACTGCCTGAACGAGTGGGTATCGCTACGGCTCTGGTGCTGGGTATCGGCCTGGATATTCTGGAAGGTGCTGTGCTCGGCCAAAACGCATTTGGCCTCGTGGTCGTGGTGTTGTTGTCCCTGGTTATGTACCAACGACTGCGGGTCTACAGTTTGTGGCAGCAGTCTGCGGTGGTGTTTATCCTGGTTGGGATCAACCAGCTGATTTGCCAATGGGTACAGAACCTTGAAGGGATGGGAGCCACGTCGACCTTGTTCCTGCTACCAGCACTATCCAGTGCGTTGCTTTGGCCGGTCATTTTACATTTCTTGCGTGGACTGCGCCGCGAATATCGGGTTAGCTGAGGGTACCTTTGCAGCTCATTCTCGCTTCAGCTTCTCCCCGTCGGGCACAATTACTCCAGCAGTTGGGTGTGCAGTTCCACTGTGACCCTGCCGATATCGACGAAACGCCTCGGACTGATGAAGCCGCCCAAGACTATGTGCTGCGCATGGCGCAGGAAAAGGCCGCAGCGGTAGCGCGACGGCACGACACCGATGCCTGTGTGATTCTCGGTGCCGATACTACCGTGGTGCTGGATGAAGAGCTGTTGGGCAAACCTCGCGACCGTCTCGATGCACTGGGTGTCCTGGCCAGACTCAGTGGGCGCACGCATGACGTGATGACGGGGATTTGTCTCGTGGCCGGGGCAAAACAGCACAGCGAGGTGGTGACCACGCAGGTGGAGTTCGTCAGCCTGGACCACGCCACTTGCGAGGCTTATCTGGATACGGATGAGCCCTGGGACAAGGCCGGTGGCTATGGCATCCAGGGTCTGGGCGGCGCGTTTGTAAAGTCGATTCGTGGAAGCTACAGCAATGTTGTTGGTTTACCCCTGGCCCAGGCATGGGCGTTACTGCATGAGGTGGGAGTGTCCGGTCATCTCGCCGCGGCTGCTGCGAAAGCTAACCGTAAAAGCTGATTGTAATAGCTGGCCGTAATAGTTGACCGTAAGAGCTGACCGTAAGAGCTGACCGCAATAGAGAGAAAAGCGAATGAGCGAGGAAATCCTGGTCAACGTCACGCCCATGGAAACCCGGGTTGCGGTGGTCGACAATGGCGCCACCCAGGATATTCATATCGAGCGCGCGGTGAATCGCGGCATCGTAGGTAATATCTACGCTGGCAAGGTGGTGCGCGTTTTACCCGGTATGGAGGCGGCTTTTGTTGAGATGGGGGTGGAACGCACCAGCTTTATTCATCTGTCCGATATTGCTCTGCTGGACAGTAATGGCAAAGAAAACCGCAAGCGCGGTACGCAAAACATCAGCGAAGTCTTGCACGAGGGCAAGAAAATCATTGTGCAGGTTATCCGCGATCCGATGGGCACCAAGGGCGCGCGTGTCACCACTGCCCTGTCCGTGTCGGCGCGCTACCTGGTATTGATGCCCCAGAGCGATCATGTCGGTATTTCACAATTGATCGATGACCCAGACGAACGCGATCGTCTGCAGGCTCTGCTCAGTGCAGCATTGGCAGCCGAGGACATGAGCGAGGCGGGTGGATTCATTATTCGTACCGCCGCGGAGGGCGCCGGCGCGGAAGAATTGCAGGCTGACCTGCGTTACCTGAAAAAACTCTGGACCGCTGTTTTGCGTCGGGCAGAAGCTGCCAGCGGCGCGCAGCTGCTGTATGACGATTTACCACTGCACCTGCGCACGGTGCGTGACCTGGCACGATCCTCCGTGCAGCGTATTCTGATCGACAGCAATGAAGCCTATACCGCGCTACAAACTTTCTGCTCCGAATACATGCCTGAGGTTACCCCTTTGCTTAGTCACTACAATGGCGAACGGCCGCTGCTTGAGCTGTACGGTGTGGAAGAGGAAATTCAGCGCGCGTTGGGTCGGCAAATTGGCCTGAAGTCGGGCGGTTATCTCATTATCGACCAGACTGAGGCGATGACGACTATAGACGTCAACACCGGGTCATTCGTCGGAAAACGCAACCAGGCGGAGACAATTCTCAATACGAACCTGGAAGCGGCTACAACACTTGCACGTCAGTTGCGTGTGCGTAATCTGGGCGGCATTATTATTATCGATTTTATCGACATGGAAGATATGGAGCATCGGCGACAGGTGCACCGTGCCCTGGAAAAGGCCATGCAAAGGGATCCCTCGCGCAACCAGATTACCGGCGTGTCTGAACTGGGCCTGGTAGAGATGACACGCAAGCGCACGCGCGACAGCCTGGAGCACATGTTGTGTGAGGAGTGTCCGGTATGCACTGGGCGTGGTGTGCTTAAAACTGCCGAAACTGTGTGTTACGAGATCTTTCGCGAGATCATGCGCGATGCCCGGGCGTATGAAAACGACGCGTTAATGGTATTGGCCTCGCAGCCGGTTGTAGACCGACTGCTGGACGAGGAATCGGCCAATCTGGCCGATCTCGAGGAACTTATAGGCAAGACGATAAGTTTTCGATCCGAACCCAGCTATTCTCAAGAACAGTTCGATATCATTCTGCTCTAAACTGGTTTAATGGGTGGTTGCGCACCCGATCGTTGCATATGCGTATATGCCAGAAGAGATGATTTGATTGCAAAATTCCATTTTTCATAGATTGAGCAGGATACTCTGGATAGCGGTAGTGAGCCTGCTGGTTGTTCTGGCGACCTATGTCAGTCTTGGGCGCCTGCTCACTGCGAACCTTTCGGTCTATCAAGAGGCGATCCTGCAGGAACTCAATGTACGGCTGCCCTTTACTGTGGAGGCTGAGACGGTTAGCGGCAGTTGGAGTTCTTTTTCGCCCTATATCGTTCTGCGTGGTCTGCAGCTGACATTCCCGGGTAACGCAACCCCGCCGATCTCTCTGTCTGAAGGTCGAATGGGGGTGCATGTGCTCAATACCCTGCGCACCGGGACCTTGCAAGTCACACGGGTCGAACTGACAAACCTGCAACTGAGTGGTGAGTTGAGCTCAGAGCGTGGCTTTCAATTGCAGGGATTCGGCGGCGGCGGCGGCGAAGTCGGAGCCTGGTTGCAAGAATTCCTGCTGAATGTTGAATCAATCGCCCTGCGAAAAAATGGTCTGTCGCTGAGATTGCCGGGCGGTGACGTGCGTGACTTGTCACTTGATCTTCTGCTGGCCCGAGAGGGCAGTTATCGCCGGCTGGACGCAAAGCTGGTTAGCACTGCAGGCTCCAGGTTCACAGTGTTGGCAGAAGGTACGGGTGATCCATTTCGGCCTGGGCAGTTTATTGGGGAAGGTTATGTCGATGCACAATCGACTGATTTGGGTGCCATGCGGCAGTTGTTGGGTGAGAACGGTCCGTCCATCTGGGTTGAAGGTGCGGGTGAGCTGGAACTCTGGCTACAGTGGCAACGGGGCGATCCGCTGGTGGAGGTACATCTCGACGCTCGCGACATTAAGGTGGCGGCGGTAGATGGAACCTGGGAGGTGCCGCTGGAACGCCTCGCTGGGCAGGCTCAGCTAGAGAAAACAAGGCACCATCGTCGCGTCTATGCCTCAGAGGTTGTGCTCGAAAGAGGTGGTGTGGCACTTAAGCTGCCCGCGCTGCAGTTAGACGGGGGTGGCAATGCAATGCGCCTGTTAGCCCGGGACATTCCCATGGGCTCGGCGGTTAGTCTGTTTGGCCAAATGGAGGCGGCACCAGAAAACTTGCGAGACGTTTTTGCAGCGCTCGCGCCGCGCGGACAGATTGACCTCCTGGAGTTGCGCATAGACGATGTTCGTGAGCCTGCTTCCGGATGGGAGGCGGCTGCAACATTTTCCGAAGTTGCCGTTGAACCCTATTCAGGTGCACCGGGCGTAACCGGCGCCAGCGGATACACGCGGTTTACTCAGAGCGGTGGAGAGGTCATCGTCGACAGTGAAGCCGTCTCTCTGGCGTTTCCCAAGATCTACCACGAACCTCTGACGTATGAAGAACTGTACGGCACACTGACGGTTGACTGGGATGAGCAGGCGCTGCGGCTTGGCAGTGGACTACTCACCGTGCGCGCTCCGGAAGGCGAGGCAAAGCTGCTTTTTGGTCTGCAGATTCCTTTTGAGCCTACACCTGAAGGGCTTGAGATGGACCTGTTTGTCGGTTTGCAGAATTTTCATCTAGACATTCGAGAAAAATATCTGCCTTACACTCTGCCGGACACCTTACTTAACTGGCTAGAGGGCAGTATTGGCGATGGTCTGGTTAGGGAGGGCGCTTTCTTGTGGCGTGGGAGCTTGCCGCCAGTTGCGCCAGAGATGAGGACCGTGCAGTTGGCTTTTAATGCGTCCGATACCGCGGTGAATTATGATGATCGGTGGCCGCCGGTGACTTTGGATGACGGCACTATATTGATTGACGATACCGATGTCAGTGTCTGGGCGAGCCGTGCAACATTGTTCGATTCCAATGCCTACGATATATCGGTGGAGACGGTAGTCAATGCCTCAAAACATACTGTCTTGTCGCTGCGGGCCGGTATGCAGGGGCCGGCACGAGATGGCCTGCGCATCCTCAATGAAACTGCACTTACCGATTTGGTGGGTGGTGCGTTTGGGGAGTGGACTGCCGAAGGCGATCTGGCGACCCAGCTAAACCTCCAGCTCGAATTAACACAGATCCCTGCGCCCCCTCTGGTGGAGGTGCAAGTTGCCTTACAGGGTGTGGATCTCCAAATTGTCCCTGGCAATGTGCCATTGTCCGCAGTCAGCGGTGGCTTTAACTACAGCACACAAACCGGATTCAGCTCGGCCGACCTTAAATGTGGGCTATGGGGTGACGCGATCAATGCACGGGTCAGTCAGCATCATGCGCCGGGGACCAGTCGATATGTGGCCGGTTCATCTGCGGTGCACATCAATTTCGATACA
Organism: Bacteroidia bacterium; assembly: GCA_047609575.1. GTDB lineage: Bacteria > Pseudomonadota > Gammaproteobacteria > Pseudomonadales > Halieaceae > Marimicrobium. Next base: position 7,618 of record JBLFXU010000017.1, read on the forward strand.
CGGGCAGAAATGTCCGAGCTGCGCAGTTGGTTGAAACTTGATTTTCTGCGCATGGCAGAAGGGGCCACAGACGTTAATGGCAGCATTCGATTATTGCCTGGGCAAGCTCCGACACTGCATATAGATAGCGATCTGAAAGGTGTGAGTATCGATCTGCCGCATCCCTGGACCAAGTTGTCCAGCGAGTCCCGTCAGTTAGCCTATGTCATGCCACTAAGTTCGGATCCAGATCTTCTGGCGCTGCAACTCGGGCTGGATTTAAAGCTGCATCTGTCATTGCAGGGCGGTCTTTTTCGTGGCGGCACCCTTGGCGTGAATGTCGAGCCAGCGGCGATTGAGGAGGGGCAGCTGTTGGTGACGGGTCATGCCCCATTGATTGAGGCAGACCAGTGGATGGACTTTGCCACAGAGTATTTTTTCCCGCCGCCAGAGGACGACGGCACTACGTCTGGTGCTGTTAGTCCTGTCAGTGATGACCTGGACACTTCTGACCCGGGTACTGCTGCGACGCGCCTTCATATCAGTCAGTTTAACGCCGATCTTGTGCATGTATTCGATCAGTCTGTGCGTGATGCCAGTTTCAGTCTTGACTTCAAACAGCATCGTTGGGAGCTCGCACTCGAAACTGATTGGCTGCGCGGTACTGGTTTTTTGTCTCGTGATGGCACAGCTTCTGGCGTAACCGCGCAGTACCTGGATATCGGCAAGCTGAGCGAGCTGGGCTTATTGTCGGACAAGCCGGTTGAGCTTGCTGCGGCCCCAAAGAACACGCCGTTGCCGGATTTTTCAATTGTGCAGATCGAACTGGAAAATCTGCACCGGGGGGAGCGGCGCCTGGGTGAATTATCCTTCAATTTGCAGGCGCAGGCGGGTGTGCTGACTGCGCAGGAAATCGGTGGAAGTTTTGCCGGTATGCGCTTTGATGACACCGCACAGAATACTCTGACTTGGAGTCAGGGCGAGCAGTCGAGTACGGAATTCGACGCGGGGATGCTGTTGGAAGATATGGGTGCCACGCTGGAGTTCTTCGGATACCAGCGCACTATCGAGTCCCGAGAGGGAGCGCTGGCGCTCAATATGACCTGGCCCGATACACCTGCGAATTTTAGTTTGTCACAGGGAGAGGGCAGTGTGCAGTTGCATCTGGGCAAGGGTAATTTTCATCAGGCCCCGGCCAGTGCGTCAGGCGCGCTGCGAGTCGTCAGTATTCTCAACCTTACCGATATTGTGCGTCGGCTGAGCCTGACGCATATGTTTGAGTCAGGTATTCCTTTTGATAGTGTTGATGGTGAGATCAAGTTGGCCAACGGTGTTATTGCGGTGCCCAGGCTTTATGTCGGCGGTGGTTCCAGCTTTCTTTTCAAGGGTCGCTCCAATATTGAACAGCGCAGCTTGAAAGGCGAGTTGGTCGCCACGCTTCCCGTCGCCAGTAACCTGCCCTGGATTGCTGCGCTGACGGCCAGCCTTCCCATCGCTGCCGGTGTTTTTGTCATAAGCAAAATTTTTGACAAACAAATGAGCCGGCTGTCGAGTCTGGTTTACAGCATCGGTGGAACCTGGGATGAGCCGCAAATTAGTTTCAATCGGGTGTTTGATAACAATGCCGACGACGGCACGGTTGACGATGATGTGGCAAGTCAGCCAAGCCAAGTACCGACAGAGCCAGTCAACCCTGAAGCAATACCTGATGCGCCTGGCAGTGTGTTGGAAGGTGCCGCTGCAGTTGTCCCTGTTGAGGGTGGTGTTTCTGTGTCCGCACAGGATGCAGTGTTGGATGAGCCCATGGACGTTGCCCCCGAAGCTGCCATCCCGCCTGAGACCGTTGCCCCTTAGCAGGTTGTTGAAAAAGTCGTACCCGTTACCCGAAAAGAGGGGCACACTCTTCTGGCTTTTCTAAAACACGCACAGAGAAAAGTGTGGTTTTCCCTGTCCTCAAATAATCAACGCCTTGCTGTCGTCGGTTTTGCTGGTACATCTGTGTACCCGTAGCAAACTGGCGAAAGACACCATTGTCTTAACAGCCTGTTAGCTCTGCTGTAATTCCCGGAGATATTTGAACAGCCTTCGGCTGGCGGCCGCTGGTTTGTCATTTTGTTGCTCGCGCTGATGCTCAAGTACCAGTTGACGCAGTTGTTGGCGGTCCGCTGCTGGCCAGCGCTGCATGATTTTTTCTACCCCCGCCGGACCGGCCGCCAGCACTTCATCGCGCAATAGTTCCAGTTGATGAAAGTTAATGTTGGCCTGGCTGCTCTCTTGATACAGCAAGGCCAGAGCGCGTTGGATAGGTGCGGGGTCAACGTGGCGCATCAGCTTTCCGATGTATTGCAAGTGACGTTTACGCGCGCTATTGCTGCCGATCTTGCGGCATTCCTCAATGGCTTCGCGTAGCGACTCGCTTTCGATGGGCATGTCGGTGAGTTGTTTTTCCGACAGGGCGACCAGTGATTCTCCGATCTCCTGCAGTGCATGCATCTGCCGCTTGAGCTCGCTCTTGCTCGGGCCGAGATCTTCTTCGGGTGTGCTTTTTTTAGATTTAGCCATAAAACAGTGTTGCCAATCCCAGGAAGGAAACAAAGCCAACCACGTCTGTTACCGTGGTGAGCACCACCCCGCCAGCCACGGCGGGGTCTATGTTCATGCGCGTCATTAGCAGCGGCAGCAGAGCGCCGGCAAATGCCGCGGTGACCAGATTAATAATCATCGCCGCTGCAATGACCATGCCAATCGTGGTGTCTGAAAACCATACCGAGGCGGCGATCGCCACGACCAAGGCCCAGAGTAAACCATTTCCCGCACCTATAAGTAGTTCACGGTTGATCAGCCAGGCCCGGTTGTTACGCACCACGTGGCCCATGGCAATGCCTCGCAACATAATGGTCAGGGTTTGTGTGCCGGCAACGCCACCCATGGAAGCGACTATGGGCATTAGTACGGCGAGTGCGACCACCTGTTGAATAGTATCCTGGAACAGGTTGATCACTGATGAAGCGATGAATGCTGTCGCCAGGTTTATGCCCAGCCAAATAGCCCGTTTGGGTGCGGCTCTTCTAATGGGCGCAAAGGTGTCCTCGTCTTCATCCAGTCCTGCCATGGACATGAGGTTGTGGTCCGCATCCTCACGGATGACATCGACCACGTCGTCAATGGTAATCCGTCCGACGAGCTTGCCCTCGCCGTCTACTACGGGCGCAGAGACCCAATCGTTGCGCTCAAACAAGCGTGCCACTTCTGTATCGGGCATATCGACGGGTATGGGTTCGACATCGGTGATCATCATCTCCCGCACGGTGGCGGAGGGATCGGTTACCAGTATTGTCCGCAGCGGCAGCAAGCCAATGAACCGGTCAGTGCGATTGACCACGATAAGGCTGTCAGTCATTTGCGGAATTTCGGCATGGCGGCGCAGGTAGCGCAAGACCACATCCAGGGTCTGGCGTGCGCGGATAGTAATGGTGTCGGTATTCATCAGGCCGCCGGCTACATCGTCCTGATAGTGGATCACCGATTCGAGACGGGCGCGGTCCTGATAATCCATCGCATGGAGGACCTCCTGTACTATCCTGTCAGGCAGTTGCTGCAGGATATCTGCGATATCATCGTCTTCCAGTCCCGCGGTAATCTGCGCAACTTCCGAGGCATTCATCTCTCCCAGAAATTGTGCTTGCAGATCGTCACTGAGTTCGCCCAGTACCTCGCCTTCCTGTTCCACTTCGACCATCTGCCATAGGGCATGGCGAAATTTGGGTGGAGAGGATTCCAGCAGGTGAGCAACATCAGCAGGGGGTAGGCCGTTGAGCATGCGGCGGACGTCGACGAATTCGCCACTGTCCAGAGCGGTTTGCAGTTTGTCGAGGGAGTCTTGGGATATTGCCTTGTTTTGCACCATGTTGCCTCTCCCAAACTACACCCTCAGCGCCAAAAGCCTGAGGTGGTAATTATCCGGAAAAGCGCCGGGAGCAACAACTGGATTAGTTACAGATTTGTCGTTCGCCAAGCTTATCACCTAGCTTACTAGGTGGCTTACTATTCTGCTTCGTCGAAGCGGTTGTTGATGAGCAGCTCCAGTGCTGCCAGGGCCTCTTGCTCGTCGCTGCCTTCAATTTCGACGTCCAGGACCGTACCTGTGCCAGCGGCCAGCATCATCACTGACATGATGCTTTTGCCATCGACTAGCTTGCCGTCTACACCCGCCTGGATCTTGCTGGAAAAGGAGGAAGTGCAGGCGACAAATTTTGCTGCAGCCCTGGCATGCAGTCCCAGTTTGTTGATTATAGTTATCTGGGTGCGAATCACGTGTATAGCCTGTTTACTGTAGTTCCCGGTGTCGTATATGGATGCCGGGAAACTGCTGCTTGTAATGTTGGTACAGCCGATTGGCCAGATATACTGACCGATGTTGGCCACCGGTACAACCCAGGGCAACGGTCATGTAGCTGCGGTTCCCCTCCCTGTAGCGTGGCAGCCAGCGGTCCAGGTACTGGCAGATGTCGTCGTACAGTTCGTTAGTCATCACTTGTGCCGACAGAAAATCCTCCACTTCCGGGTCTAGACCCGTCTTGAGCCGCAGTTCCTTAACCCAGTGCGGGTTGGGTAGCATACGGACATCGTAGACAATATCGGCATCAGAGGGCACTCCGCGTTTGAAGCCAAAGGACTGAATCAGCACGGACATGCTGCCTGCGGTTGTGCCCAGCAGGCGTTGTTTAATCTCATCACGCAGCTCATACAAAGTCATCTGGCTGGTGTCCAGTATGAGGTCTGCCATGCTGGAGATGGGTGAGAGTAATTCAAACTCCCGCTCGATGGCGTCTGCTAGCGGCACCTTATCGCTGCTCAGGGGGTGGCGTCTGCGTGTTTCCCCAAAGCGTTGTAGCAATATTGTTTCTTGTGCATCTAGAAATAGCACCTGCCTAGTGACGGATTTGGGGAGTGATTCAAGGATTTCACCAAAACCCTCCAGGTCTTTCCACCCATTGCGCGCATCAATGCATACAGCAGTACCCTGGAACAGGGCGAACTCTTCCTGACTCGTCTTCTCTACCAGTGCCGGCAGTAATGATGCCGGGAGGTTATCGATGCAGTAAAACCCTTCATCCTCCAGTTGATTCAGGGCAGTACTCTTGCCTGAACCGGAGCGGCCGCTGATGATGATGAGGCGCACTGTCGTCCTCCTCAGCCCGGCCCTGCCAGGGCCAATTCATACAGGGTCTGGCTGTCAGTTGTGTCGCGTAGGATGCGGCAGAAAGCCTCCTCGCTGAACAGGCGGGCAATCTCCGCGAGAATGTCCAGATGTTGCTGGTGTGCTTCTTCAGGCACCAGCAACACAAACAGCAGATCTACTGGCTGCTCGTCCGGCGCGTCAAAAGCAATAGGCTCTTCCAAAGTGAGTAGCGCGCCAATCGGTGCGGCACAGTTGGACACTCGGCAATGGGGGATGGCGATACCGCCACCCATGCCGGTGCTACCCAGTTTTTCTCTGGCGATCAGGTGGTCAAGCACGTCATCGTAAGACAGCGTGGGCAAGTCGTCGCAAACCACGCTGGCTAATTTTTCAAAGAGTCGTTTCTTGCTGACCCCGGCGACGCGACAGACGGTGCGTGACGGGGTGAGTATCTGCTTGAGGGCTGGCATGTTTGAGTTTTTTAATGCCCCCGATGTTTTTGTTTGTGCTTTATTAATTGCCGGTCCAATTTGTCGGCCAGGGCATCGATGGCAGCGTACATGTCTTCGGATTCAGCGTGAGCGAATATGTCAGCGCCGGCAACATGCACTGTCGCTTCCGCTTTCTGTTCCAGTTTGTCGATAGACAGGATGACCTTCGTCGTTGATATCTGGTCAGAATGACGCTGTAGACGATCGAATTTACTTTCTACGTACTCCTTCAGCGGAGGACTAACTTCGAGGTGATGACCAGTGATGTCGAGCTGCATAAATAACTCCCTTTACAAGGTTAAATCGACCGGATGATCCGGCTCCAGATATCTTCTATTTTAGACCAATCGCTTGCGCTCATTGGAGGGTGGAATGAACAGGGTGTCCCGGTATTTGGCTATGGTACGCCTGGCCACCTGAATGCCCAGATCTTCCAGTAACTGCGTGATCTTGTTGTCGCTGAGCGGCTTGCGAGGATTTTCGGCTGCAACCAGTTTTTTGATCAGCGCTCGGATTGCAGTAGAAGAACACTCTCCGCCCTCTGTCGTGGAGACATGGCTGGAAAAGAAGTACTTCAGTTCGAATATGCCTCTGGGTGTGTGCATGTATTTGTTGGTGGTGGCCCTGGAAATGGTGGACTCGTGCATCTCTACCGCTTCGGCTATGTCGTGAAGTACCAGCGGCTTCATGGCTTCTTCACCATACTCAAGGAAGTTGCGCTGGTGTTCAACAATTTTGGTTGCCACTTTCATCAGGGTCTCGTTGCGGCTGTGCAGGCTCTTTAGAAACCAGCGCGCTTCCTGCAGGTTATTTTTGAGAAAAGTGTTGTCCGCGCTGGAGTCGGCGCGCTTTATCAGGCTGGCGTAGTCGCTGTTGATGCGTAGCTTTGGAACGATGTCCGGGTTTAACTCAACCACCCAGCGTCCATTGCTTTTGCTTACAAATACATCGGGTACGATGTACTCGATATCTTCAGTGACCGCCGACTGACCCGGGTTTGGATCAAGGCTCTGGATTAGGCTCAGGACTTGCCTTAGTTCATGTTCCTTGAGGCGCATCCTGCGCTGAATTTGGTTGTAGTCCGTGCTTGCCAGTTGGCTAAGATGGCGGCTTATTACCAGTTTCGCCTGTTCCAGCCAGGGTGTGTCCGTCTGGAGTTGGTCTAGTTGAACCTGCAGGCACTCCTGCAGATCACGGGTGCAGACCCCCGATGGTTCGAATTGCTGCAGACGGTGCAGTACGGCTACTACCTCGTCCAGGTCGACCTCCAGATCAGTGGATATTGTCTCGTGAATATCTTCCAAATCCAGGGTCACGCGGCCATTAGAGTCGGTGGCATCAATAATTGCCATGGCAATCAAGCGATCGGTATCGGATAGGCGGGTGAGGCTGAGCTGCCACATTAATTGTTCGCGCAGTGATTCGCTTGCGGTGCTGCGTGATTCAATGTCTGTGTCGGGAAATTGGTCGCTCGAAGAGGGGGCGGGCGCTGAGGAGGAAGGCAGTAGGTCATCCCACTGCGTGTCTACCGGTAAGTCGTCAGGCAGGACGTCACCGCCATTCTGGATCTGCCAATCCTGCGAGTCATCAAGCCCGTCAGCGGCAGCACCCTCCATGCTCTGCATGGGACCATCGCTGGAATCGGCGCCATTTTCGATTTGATCCGGCGCGGCTATTTCCAGTGTTTGGGAGTCGTCATCTTCGGAGACTTCCAGCAGCGGGTTGGTGTCTAGCGCTTCTTGAATCTCCTGCTGCAAATCCAGCGTCGACAGTTGCAGCAGGCGGATGGCCTGCTGTAATTGCGGCGTCATGGTCAGGCTTTGGCCCAATTTGAGCTGGAGCGATTGTTTCATGGAATTGCCCGGAGCACGCTTGGCGTCATCAGGGCTAGTCCTTGTATCCAGTTAACATAGATTCAGTTTAGCTCCCGCTGGAGCTGTGGCGCAATACTTTGGCGCGATAATTGCTTGTAAATCGAGGGCGTATCAAAAAATCGTTGTAAAACAACCGGCTTTTGTGAACTGGTTCGCGTTTGGGCAATGCTTTTGCGAGGATTTCTACCGCTATGCGGCGTGACTACATGCGGAATTGTTTGCCTAGGTAGACTTGCCTGACATGCTCGTTGTTGAGGACATCTTCACTAGTGCCTGAGGCAATTATATGACCCTCCCCAACGATGTAAGCCTTTTCGCAGATGTCCAGGGTGTCGCGCACGTTGTGATCGGTGATCAACACTCCTATCCCCCGGTCTCTGAGATGGTTGATGATGTCTTTGATGTCGCTGACAGAAATGGGGTCAACACCGGCAAAAGGCTCATCGAGCAAAATGAAGTCGGGCTCGGTAGCCAGCGCACGGGCGATTTCGATGCGTCGCCGCTCTCCACCCGAGAGTGCTTGCCCCAGGCTGTCCTTAAGATGTTGCACATGAAACTCTTCCAGCAGTTCATCGCGACGCTGCAGGCGTTCTTTCTTCTTCAGGTCTGAGCGCGTTTCGAGAATTGCCAGGATATTATCGCCCACGGTTAACTTGCGGAAGATTGAGGCTTCCTGTGGCAGGTAGCCAATACCTCGTCGGGCGCGTTGGTGCATGGTCAGGCCCGTAATGTCGTCACCATTGATGGTAATAGCGCCCTTGTCGGCACTGATTATTCCGATAATCATGTAAAAACAGGTGGTTTTACCCGCGCCGTTGGGGCCCAGTAGTCCGACCACCTGGCCGCTGTCGATCTCCAGGGAAACATCCTGAACCACCTCGCGTCCGCCATAGGCCTTGGCGAGATTACTGGCTTTCAGTTGCGCCACTAGCGCCTGTGTCCTGGTTGGGTGAGTTGCTGCTGTCGGTTGAGTTGGTTGCTGAGGCTTCGGCTTGCAGATCGGGCGGGATAACGACAATAACCTTGTCTCCCTCTTCGTTTTCGTTTGCCTGTGCCTTAACTAACTGCCGATCAATAAAGTAGTCTATCGAATCCCCGGTGACCAAGGCTCCATCCTGTTCAATGCTTGCGTTGGATTGCAGGTGAACGCGCTGTTCCTGCCTGAAGTACTGGATCACTTCAGCTTCCGCGTGCACCAGGCCCTTTTGCGGTTCTGGCTGCTGGCGCATCTTGGCGGGGTTGCCCTGTGCCACAATTTGGTCGGCACGCTCTGCGGAGTGATAAAAGGTAATGCGCTCCGCCTCAAGTTCCATGCTGCCCTGGCGCATGAGCACACTGCCACTGTAAATCGTGACGCCCTTGCTCTCGTCCCGCAATGCGCTATCGGCAGAGATGTGCATGGGTTGCTCCCGGTCCTCTGGTAGCGCCAGTACTGCAGGTGCGGCCAGGGCAAGCGTGAGTATGGCGGCGATAATGTAGCGTGTGCTCGCAGTCAATAAGCCTGGTGGTGAAAAAAGCAGCGCAGATGCATTATTCATTAGTTGAACACCGCCTGGTGCGCTTCCAGTTCGCCCCGTGCGCGCAGGATGAATTCACAGGCCTCGCGGACTGCGCCACAGCCGCCGCCTAGCTGGCTATGCCAGTGTGCAGCGGCGCGCACGGCAGAGCTGCCATCCGCTACAGTCATACCCAATCCCGCTATACAGATAGCGCCCAGATCCGGCAGGTCGTCGCCCATATAGGCACAGTCTGAAGGCTCTAAGGACAGTTCCTGGCAGAGTTCGAGCAAGGCGGTTTTTTTGTCTTCGCGGCCTTGCACGATAAACTCGATGCCAAGTTCTTTCGCACGACGATTGACGATCTCCGAACTCCTGCCTGTGATAATGGCTACCCTGACCCCAGCGTCCTGCAGAAGTTTTATGCCCAGGCCGTCCTTAATGTTGAACGCCTTGAGCTCCTCGCCACTATTGCCGTAGTAAATGCGACCGTCAGTGAGGACTCCGTCTACATCCAGGGCTAGCAGTTTGATTGCTGCGGCGCGTTTTTCAGGCGTATCCATAATCTATAGTTGCTTGCTTAGGTTATCCCGGCGTGCAAAAGGTCCTTTAGGTGCACGACGCCGATCATGCTGCCCTCGTCGTTCACTACAACGAGTGAACTAATTTCGTTTTCTTCCAAAATGCGCATGGCTTCTGCTGCGAGCATATCACCTGTAGCCTGCTTTGCCCCGGGTCTAACCAGATCGCCAATGGGTGTTTCGTTAATATCGATGCGTTTATCCAGGGTGCGGCGTAAATCGCCGTCGGTAAAGACGCCCTGAAGTTTGCCATCGTTACCCACCACGGTGGTCATTCCCAGTCCTTTATTGCTGATTTCCAGCAGGGCTACAGACAGCAGTGTTTGTGCTGTGACGGTTGGAATGTCGTGGCCGCTGCTCATGACATCGGCCACTTTGAGCAGTAACTTACGACCCAGCGTACCGCCTGGATGGGAGAAGGCAAAATCATTGGCGGTAAAGCCGCGGACCTCCAGTAATGCAATAGCCAGTGCATCTCCCATGACCAGTGCTGTGGTGGTGCTGGAGGTGGGAGCCAGGTCCAAAGGGCAGGCCTCTGTTTCGACGCCTGTGTTCAGGTGGACATCTGATGCTCGCGCGAGAATTGAATCGTCCTTGCCGGTCATGCTAATGAGTGGCACGCCCAGCCGCTTCAGAAGCGGCAGCAGGGTGAGGATTTCTGCAACGGCACCACTATTTGACAGCGCAATGACAGCATCGTCCGCGGTAATCATCCCCATGTCGCCGTGGCTGGCTTCTCCAGGGTGTACAAAAAAAGCCGGAGAACCGGTGCTGGCAAGCGTGGCGGCAATCTTGCGCGCGATGTGGCCAGATTTGCCCATGCCAATGACGATGATGCGCCCTTTGACGTTGAGTAGGTGTGCGCAAGCTCGCTCGAAGGGTTCGCTGATGCGTTCTTCAAGGGCTGCTACCGCTGACGCCTCCATACGAATGGTTCGCCGGGCCGAGTCGGCAAAACTGATGGAGCCGTGCTCCGACATGGCGGTTTCCTTGGCGGTCAGATGGTTAGATGCAG
>JBLFXU010000018.1:0-17910 GCA_047609575.1 Bacteroidia bacterium
GCCGTGCTGGCCTGGGTATTATTCTTCAACGGCGGCACTGAAAGCCTCTTTGGCGTGAGCGTAAGCCTGGTAACGCTGGCCCTGCTCACCCTGGCCAGCCTGTGGCGTACTACTCAGGCCTGGCCCGTGGCGGATTCGGAATTCCTCGCACAACTGGTGATCGACATCGTGGGCTGGACCGCCCTGATGTATTTCACCGGAGGCGCCAACAACCCATTTATTTCCTACTACATTGTGCCGCTGGTGATTTCGGCTACCGTATTGCCCTGGCGCTTTACATGGCTGGTTGCAGGCGCCTCAATCGCAGCTTACAGCTTGATGCTATATGTACATCGCCCATTTCCCCTATTCACACCGCACACCGCGATGGGGCACGGGAACGCAGGCAATATCCATATCCTTGGCATGTGGTTTAACTTTCTCTTCAGCGCCAGCCTGATTACCTATTTCGTGGTCCGCATGGCCACTACCTTGAGACGGCAGGAAGAACAGGCCGGCATTGCACGCGAGGATCATCTGCGCAACGACCAGATCATGGCTGTGGCAGGACTGGCGGCAGGCACAGCGCACGAGCTGGGTACGCCCCTTTCCACCATGTCAGTGCTGGTGGAGGAAATGCTGGCCGACAAGCAACTGCCAGAACAATCGCGACAGGATTGTCAGTTGCTGCAGGAACAGCTGCAGCACTGCAAGAGCACGCTGGCAGAATTAAGCCGCACCGCAGAATTAACCAGCGTGCAGCAGACCTCGCAGCAAAGTGCCGAAGCTTTCGCAGGCGACACACTTGAACACTGGGCCGTGCGCAGACCGGGGACCGCTTACAGTTTCAGTTGTGCGAGAAACAGCCCTCACATAGAGGTGGAACTAACGCTCGCGCAAGCACTGGAAAACCTATTGAACAATGCCGCCGACACGGGCACAGACAAGATCGCGGTCGATGTTGGCTGGGATACACAGCAAGTACGCATTGGTATCCGCGATTGGGGTCCGGGCATTGCTCCCCGGATAATCGAGCAGCTAGGCAAACCGGTTATCCAAGCCAACAAGTCAGGGCTGGGTATCGGGCTGATGTTAAGTCATGCAGCCGTAGAACGCTGCGGTGGCCATATCGAGCTGCACAATCAACCGGATGGCGGCGTGCTGGCCACGATGGCCTTGCCGCTGTCATTGCAATCACCCAAGGCATCGGCTCAGGCAACGGCTAGTACAACGACAAAGACAATACACTCGGCAGGTGAAACACCGTGACCACCGCGCAGCGCATTCTGTTGGTAGATGATGACCCGGTATTTACCGACGTCATGGCGCGGGGTTTTACGCGTCGCGGCTTCGTCACCGCAACAGCCGCCAGCGCAGATCAGGCCCTATCCCTGTGCCAGGCATTTGCACCTACACACATACTGTTGGACCTGAACATGCCCGGCACTTCCGGCCTGGTGGTATTGCCCCGGCTGCTGTTGGATGCGCCGCAAGCCCGGTTAGTCGTGCTGACGGGTTACTCCAGCATCGCCACTGCGGTGGGCGCCACACAGGCAGGCGCCACCAACTACCTGTGTAAACCAGCTACGATTGAGGAGGTGATTGCCGCCTTTACAGGCGGTACTGCGCTGCAGGAAACGCCGGTATCGGCGGATCCGATTTCGGTAGAGCGGCTGGAGTGGGAGCACATTCAAAAAGTGCTCAAGGACAATGAAGACAATATTTCGGCGACTGCCAGAGCGCTAGGCATGCACCGACGGACGCTGCAGCGCAAACTGCAAAAACGTCCCGTACGCAAATAAACCTGCGCTCAATCTCCGCCCGGCTATTCTGTAACTCCGCCCGGCAGTTCTGCAATAACGCTCGCAACCAATTGTGCACCGACCTCGGCCATATCGATTGGCTTTCCCAGCATCGCCATAGACGTAACGGCCAAACCCCCATAGCCGCAGGGATTGATGCGGCTGAAAGGCTCAAGATCCATATCAACGTTAAGGGCCAGTCCATGGTAGCTGCAGCCCTTGCGCACACGCAGGCCCAGAGACGCTACCTTGGCACCGTCCACGTACACACCCGGAGCACCCGGCTTGCCTGCGGCAGTAATGTGGTACTGGGCGAGAAGCCTGACAATGGCTCGCTCAATCACATCCACCAGATCTCGCACTCCCATGCGCCTGCGTCGCAGATCAACCAGCAGATACAGCACCCATTGCCCAGGACCGTGGTAGGTCACCTGGCCACCCCTATCCACCTGGATAACGGGAATGTCACCGGGCGCCAGCACATGCTCGGCCTTGCCCGCTTGTCCCTGGGTAAACACAGGAGGATGCTGCAATAACCATATTTCGTCGGGTGTGTCGGCATCGCGCGTATCCGTAAACTCGCGCATGGCCTCTAATGTCGGGGCGTACTCGGCAGTGCCCAGGTCAACAACCACTGGCGCAGGGACAGCCACTCAAATCACCATCTTCACATGGCCAGTGGCCATCAGGTCCTCGTGCAGGGCTTTTAGCTGATCCGGACCGGTAGCGATGATGGTCACGGTGAGAGACGTAAATGTGCCCTTACTGCTGCTTTTGCCAGCCACAGGGTGCGGTTCTTCGCTGGGTGCATGGCGTTGGAATATTTCCAGCACCATGGCATGGAAGTTCTCGCTGCTGCGCCCAAGCACCTTGATGGGATACTCGCAGGGGAATTCAATCTTTGGGGGGTCCTGTTCCTGCATCGCACTGGCCTTGCGCCGTAAACTCCTATCAGACCTGGAACAGGCCAGCAAACCACATCAGGACCGAGTCCCACAGGCGTGAAAAAAAGCTCCCGGACTCAACCGGCACCAATGCCACCACAGGTGCGTGAAAGACGGTTTCACCATCGAGCGTCAGGGTAACAGTGCCCACCGCATCGCCAGCGGCCAGCGGCGCTACCAGTTGATCCTCTATCAATACTTTAGTGACCAGTTTTTTGTGCTTGCCACGGGGCAGGGTCAAGATGGTCTCGTCTATCAATCCAACTGCCACGGTATCCTGCTGCCCTTTCCAGATGCGCGGTGCATCGAGCTCCGTCATGGGCGCATAAACTGTATCGGTATCATAAAAGCGAAAGCCGTAGTTGAGCAGGGCTCGCGAGGCACTCTTGCGCGCACGCTTACTGGATGCACCCATGACGACTGAGATGAGGCGCATATCACGTCGCTGCGCGGATGCGACCAGACAGTATCCGGCTTCTTCGGTATGGCCTGTCTTCAACCCATCCACCGTGGAGTCTTCTGCCAACAGTGTGTTGCGGTTGTACTGGCGTATACCGTTGTAGGTGAACTCGCGCTCCTTGTAGATCGCGTAGTTATCGGGGTGCTCAACGATCATGGCCTTGGCCAGGGTCGCCAGATCACGGGCCGTCGTCACGTGGTTGGGGTCTGGCAAACCATGTGAATTGACGTAGTAGGAGTCCACCATGCCCAGCTTCTCTGCGTTGGCATTCATCATATCGACAAACACCGATTCACTGCCTGCGACATACTCCGACACCGCTACCGTCGCGTCATTACCCGATGAAATAATCACGCCGCGCTGTAAATCGGCGATGGACACGTCCTTGCCGGGTTCGATCCACATCAACGACGAACCCTTGAATAATGGATTCTGGGACCAGGCGTTCTCGCTCACCGTCACCATGTCGGTCTTATTCACCCGCCCCTCGGCCATCTCCTGCGCCAACACATAACTGGTCATCAACTTGGTCAGGCTGGCGGGAGGCAGGGGCTGGTCCGCATTTTTCTCGGCCAGCACTTCCCCGCTGGCAGCATCAATCAGCAGGTAAGCCGTGGCGGCAATCTGCGGTGGCGAAGGCACTATTGCTGCCTGGAGACTCAGTGAAGGCAAGCAAAGCAGGAGTAATACAAGGATTCGGTTCATAAAGCGTGGGGACCGTGGGAGGTGCAGTGGGAGGTACAATGCCAGACAGGAATGGTAACGCATGGTGAGCGGCAGCGAAAGAAATCGCGCGCCATCAGCTAACAATCTGGCCGGTGGATTTAGTTGGCTCTTTTCTTGAGGTTCGGTCGGTTGTTTAGCTTTCTGAGCCGCGAGACCTACCGTATGACGCCTGCCGGTTAAACTAACGTTATGACCGTGTCCTGGAGTTCAGCCATGTATTCAGGCGCAATACTCCAGCCTCAAGGTAAGGGCTGTGCGCCGGTGTAACCGTTATCTTCCAGACGAATTTGCAGCGCACGCAGCTTTTTGTTACCGCTCACCGGGCCGACCCGCACGCGATACAACAGCTTGCCGCTGGCATCTACCGGGCTGACAAATACCGGCTCGCCTAGCAGTGTCTGCAACTCTTTCTTGAGGCCCTCGGCCGAGCTTTCCACGCCAAAAGCACCGATCTGCAGATAGCGATAGTCGCCCAGGGGAAGGCCGCGCCGATCATCTACGCCGGTGACTTCAATCACCGCCACTTCCACAGGCGCCGTGCCCTGCGCTGCAAAGCCTAACTTCACTGCAGCAGCATAGGAAAGATCAATAAGCCGGGCAGAATGAAAAGGGCCGCGATCGTTAATACGGACCACCACGCTCTGTCCGTTGTCCAGGTTAGTCACCTTCGCGTAGCTGGGGATGGGCAGCGTGCGATGCGCAGCGCTGGCGCGATAAACGTCAAAGATTTCGCCATTGGAGGTTTCATGACCGTCGAACTTGGCGCCATACCAGGACGCGATGCCGTGTTGCCGATAGCCCCGATGGTCGGACAATACCTCATAGGTCACGCCGTTGACCTCGTAAGGGCTCTTGTTACCCGCCGACAAAATGGGATCGGGCCGTGGCTGCGCATCCGCCACATCTGCGGCGCTGATCGGTTTCAGCGGGGCGGTATCTTGCGCCTGCTCGTAACGTGATTCAGGCGCGAAGGTACAACTGACTACAAGGGTCAGTAGACCGGCCACACCACACCAGCGCAGTGCGCTCATTGTGCCGGTTCAGCCTGTTTCATTCGCAGCGCCAGACGCTGGCTCAGCTGGTAGACGCTCATGGCGTACATGGCGCTGTGGTTGTAGCGCGTTATGACATAAAAGTTGTGCAGGCCTAGCCAGTATTCATAACCCTGCTCCAGCTCAAATTTCATCGCCGTTGCCATTGCATCCGCTGGCAGTGGCTGGCTTGCTTTAATGCCCAGCGCCTCAAACTGGGCAACAGACCGCACCGGTTTCAGATCCTTGCGCGTCTGCACAAAGTTGTCATCCGTCAGGTCCGCAGGGGCAGCGGCGCTATACACCACTGGCTCGCCCGTGAGCCAGCCGTGGCGCTTGAAATAATTGGCCACGCTACCTATCGCATCCACCGGGTTGGTCCAGATGTCGATGATTTCATCGTCATCAAAATCAATAGCGTAGCTGCGGTAACTGGAGGGCATGAACTGGCCGTATCCCATAGCACCCGCATAGGAACCGGTCATTTTCGCAGGATCAAAACCCTGTTCCCGGGTCAGGATAAGATAGTGCTTTAGCTCGCTGGTAAAAAAAGGGGAACGTCTAGGATAGTCAAAGGCCAGCGTCGACAGGGCATCGAGCACGCGGTAGCTGCCGCCGATACGACCGTAGTAGGTTTCCACGCCCATGATCGCAAGGATAATCTCAGCGGGCACGCCCAACTGGGCCTCGGCCCGATCCAGAGTCGCCTTGTGCTTTTCATAGAACACCATGCCCTCGTCTTCGCGTTGCTCGGTGAGGAAGATGGCGCGGTACTCATGCCAGGGTTTGGTCTTTTCCGCAGGGCGAGCAATCGCGTCAAGGATACGGTCCTTTCTTTCTGCCCCGGACAAAATTTTCACCAGCGCCTCGCGCTCAAAACCTTCCTCTGCTACCAACTCATCGATCACCACCAGAGCACCCGGGTGCTCGCCATAATTGTCGGCGCTAGAGGAAGCTGACCAGAGGCAACTCAGGAGCAAAAGGGATTTCGAAATCTGGCGCATAACTAGTAACTCACAACTATGAAGAATTGGATAAGTAAATCAGGCAGTGCAGCGCGATTGATCAGGAGATCACCCTACGTTTTTCGGTACTGATCGACATCAGAATGCCGAAACCGGCCATCAGCGTCACTACGGAGGTGCCGCCAGCGCTTACCAGCGGCAGCGGCACGCCCACCACCGGCAGTAATCCCGCCACCATGCCCATATTAACAAAGATATAGACGAAAAATGTCAGGGTCAGGCTGCCAGCCATCATACGGCCAAAACTACTCTGGGCACGCATGCCAATCCAAAAACCGCGCAACAAAATCAGCAGATAAAGACTCATCAGCACTAGCACGCCGCGCAGGCCGTACTCCTCCGCCAGCACCGCGATAATAAAGTCTGTGTGGCTCTCTGGCAGGAAATCCAGTTGCGATTGGGTACCCTGCATCCAGCCCTTGCCTTCCCAGCCCCCCGAACCGATGGCGGTCTTGGACTGAATAATATTCCAGCCTGCGCCGAGTTTGTCACTTTCAGGGTTTAGCATGGTGAGGATGCGACGCTTCTGGTAGTCCTTTAACACAAACAACCAGGCGGGCCAGGCAGAGGCTATAGCGAGTAACACGGCGCCGCCGATGTAGCGCCAGCCTATACCCGCCATGAACAACACAAACAGGCCGCTGGCGGCAATCAGCAGTGCGGTGCCCAGATCCGGTTGCAGGAGGATTAGCGCCGCCGGCAAACCGAGCAGGCAAAGGGCACCCATTATTGGCAAGAAACGCGGTGGCAGTATGCGGTCGGCCAGGAACCAGGCCACGGCCATCGGAACCCCTAGTTTCATAATTTCCGAGGGCTGAAAGCGGAAGCCGCCAATATCCAGCCAGCGCTGCGCGCCCTTGACCCCTACCCCGACAAACAAGACCGCTGCCAGCAGACCAACTCCCATCACATACAGGGCCGGCGCCCAGCGAGCATAGGTTGCCAGGCTAATCTGTGCACCCAGGATCATCACCACGTAGGCCAAGGCAAAGTAGCGACCCTGGCGAACCACCGCACCCATACTCTGGCCGGAGGCGCTGTACAGTACAAACAGGCCATAACCGGTTAAGGCCAGCAGCAACAGTAATAGGGGAACATCGATGTGAAAGCGCATGGCTGCAGTGGGCCGTGTGCCCATATCGTGGGAGCCGTGATGGGGCATCTGGCGCACGTAGTCGCTCATCAGCCCGGTTTCTCCGTTTTCTCCACTTTCGCCAACAGCCAGGTATCGATGACCTTCCTTGCCACAGGCGCCGCCGCGGAACTGCCGCCACCGTTTTCGACGATGATCGCCACAGCAATCGTGGGTGCTTCTATGGGTGCAAAGGCAATGAATAAGCCGTGATGACGATGCCGCTCCGCCACCTCATCTTCTTCGTAGACCTCATTCTGCGCGATGCCAATGACCTGGGCCGTGCCCGTCTTACCGGCCATCTCATAAGCAATTCCATCGGCCAGGTAATCGGCAGTACCGCGCTTGCCATGGACAACCTCGCGCATGCCATCAAACACAGCATCCCAGTGAACCGCAGCAGCAAGCACCGGCGGCATCGACTGAATCTCCAGCGCTTCCCCATCAATCGCTTGCAGTAGTTGCGGTGTGTAGCGCTGACCACGACTGGCCATGACGCTGGTCGCCGCAGCCAGTTGCAGCGGCGTGGACAGCATGTAGCCCTGGCCAATTCCGGCACTAATAGTTTCGCCGGGATACCACGGTTGCGCCAGTGCCTCACGCTTCCACGCGGTAGAGGGCAGTACACCGGTGCGCTCATTCGTGGTGTCCACACCGGTGCGCTGACCAAAACCATAAGGTGCCAGGTATTCATGCATGCCATCAATGGTAAGGCGCCGTGCCAGATCGTAGAAGTAGACATCACAGGACTGAGAAATCGCCATTTTCAGGTCTACCTCCGGCGCATGACCGGTACCCCGAATCCGCAATATCCAGTCGCGGTACTTACGCGAACTACCCGGCAAGCGGTACCAGCCCGGATCGGGTACCGTCGACTCTGTTGTCATCAGCCCGGATTCCAAAGCCGCCATACCCATAAACGGCTTGATCGTTGATCCTGGCGGATAGGCTCCCTGCACCGCCCGGTTGAATAACGGCACATCCAGCGAATCGCGCAGAGCGCTATAATCTTTCGTACTAATACCGTTCACGAACAGGTTGGCGTCAAACCCCGGGGTGGAGACCAGGGCGAGAATGCCGCCGGTTTTAGGATCAATTGCTACCACTGCGCCGCGCTGATCGCCCAACGCCTCGAAGGCTGCAAGTTGCACGTTGTAGTCTAGATGCAAGGTGAGATCCTTACCCGGTGTTGGCGGATGCTGATCCAGCACACGCAGCACGCGCCCGTGGGCATTGTTCTCCTCGTTCTGGTAACCCACCTGGCCGTGTGGCAGCTTCTCGTAGTGCTTCTCTATGCCCACTTTGCCAATATGAAAGGTGCCGCGGTAGTTGGTTTCGTCCAACAGCTCCTCTTCACGCTCATTAATACGTCCGACATACCCCAAGGCGTGGGAGAACAGCTCACCGTGGGGGTAATGCCGCAGCAGCTGCGCGTCCACCAGCACGCCGGGCAGCTGATGCTGGTTCACTGCCAGCCTGGCTCGCTCCTCTTCCGTAAGGCGAAAACGCAGGGGCACGGGTGAGTATGGCCTTGAGCGCTTCAGTTCACGGCGGAAACGCTCCAGGTCGTTTTCGGATATCTCTATCAGACCCTGCAATTCCGTCAGCGTTTCCTCCAAGGCTTCGCTGCGCTCCGGCACCACCGACAAGATAAAACTCGGACGGTTATCCGCCAACAACACGCCGTTGCGATCAAAGATAAGGCCGCGTTTGGGAGGTAATGGCTGCAGGTGCAAGCGGTTGCGCTCTGACTGGGTTCGGTACAGCTCGTATTCATTGATCTGCAAGGAGTAATAGCGCGCGACGACTACTCCCAGCAAACTCACCGCAAGGCAAATCGCCGCCACTGTGCGAGCCCCAAATATTCGGGCTTCCAGATGCGAGTCCTTAATAGCGATGTGGTGTGGCATGGGCAAGCTTGGTCTGCGTTACTGACGATGATAAGGGTGGTTGGCGGTGATTGTCCAAGCCCGATACAACTGCTCCACCAATACCACTCTGACTAAGGGATGCGGCAGCGTAAGCGCGGAAAGGGACCAGCGCATATCGGCCCGGGCCAGGCACGCCGGTGAAAGCCCATCGGGACCGCCAATCAAAATGCTGTAATTGTCGCCAGACATCTGCCAATCCTGCAGCTTGCCCGCCAAAACCTCGGTGGACCAATTTTTGCCCAGCACATCCAGCACAATCACCCTGTCACCTGCGGACACAGCCTTCAGCAATTGCTCCCCTTCGGCTGCACGCACTTGTTCGGCTGTGTTGTCCTTGCCACGCCGGGCCAGCGGAATCTCCCGCCAATTGAGTTTCAGTTCGCGAGGCAGGCGCTTGCTGTATTCATCAACACCCTCATTGACCCAGGCTGGCATCTTGCCGCCCACGGCGAGAATGCTAAGACGCATCAGTCGGGTGCTTCGGGGCGAGCCCAGAGCCGCTCGAGATCGTAAAAATCTCGGGTAGCTGGCAACATGACGTGCACCACCACATCGCCGAAATCCACCAGCACCCACTCGCCGACATCATCGCCTTCTACACCTATCGGGGCCATGCCTTTCTGCTTCGCCTCCACCGCAACGTTATTCGCCAGGGATTTCACATGCCGATTGGAGGTGCCGGTGGCAATGATCAGGTAGTCCATCACATCCGTTAGGCCGGTGACGTCTAGAGTGACCGGGTTGATCGCTTTCAGATCGTCCAGCGCCTCAATAGCCAGTTCGTTCAGTTGTTCAGATTGCATGGAGTACTTCTACCTTGAATGTCATTGACTAAAAACCTGTGTTTAATAACTGTGTCTAACTACTGTGTCTAACTATAAAGACGATGCGTTTCGATATATTCCAGCACGGACTTGGGCATAAGATAACGGATGGACCTGCCTGTCGCGAGCAGCTCGCGAATTTCAGTGGAAGAGATCGCCAGCGGGCGCAACTGTGCAACGAGTATGCCTCCGCATGGCGCTGCCTGCAGCGCGGCGCTGTTTTCAAGCTGGTGCGTCGACAACCAGCGCGCCACCGCGCCGTCCTCCGGCAGTTCCCAACCTGGTCGGCCAATGACCACCACGTGTGCCCAGGCTAGCAACTCCTCCCAGCGGTGCCAGCTTTCGATTCCCAGCAGCGCGTCGCAACCAATGACCATACAAAGACTGCGTTGTGCGCCCAGCTCCCCACGCAATTCAATCAAGCTGTCTATGGTATAGGACTTCCCTGAACGCTTGAGTTCCCTTTCATCGCAGGACAACTGCAATTCACCTTCTACGGCAAGGGATACCATGGCAGCGCGGTGCCCGGCGCTGCAGTGCGGCGCTTCGCGATGAGGCGGCACAGCACTGGGCATCAGACGCAGCTCTTCGAGCTGCAACTTTTCTACCAGTTCCACTGAGGAGCGCAGGTGCCCGTAGTGCACCGGATTGAAGGTGCCGCCGAATACTGCCAGGGGACGCTGCGCACTCAAGTGCGGATCTGCCCCTCGCCAAAGACCACGTATTTCTGGGATGTAAGCCCCTCTAGGCCAACCGGTCCGCGCGCATGTAGCTTGTCGGTGGAAATGCCGATCTCGGCGCCAAGGCCATATTCGAAGCCATCAGCTAAACGCGTGGAGGCATTTATCATCACTGAACTGGAATCCACTTCGCGCAAAAAACGCATGGCATGCACATGATCCGCAGTGACAATAGTGTCCGTATGCTGCGAGCTGTAGGTGCTGATGTGCTCGATTGCTTGATCGAGACCGTCCACCACACGCACCGCCAGAATCGGGGCCAGGTATTCCTCATGCCAGTCATCTTCTGCAGCCGCCTGCGCGTCCGGCAGGATTGCGCGGGTGCGTTCACAGCCACGCAATTCCACACCGGCGTCGCTGAAGGCTTTGCCCAGCCGTGGCAAAACAGCGGCCGCCTTGGAGGCCGCCACCAGCAGCGTTTCCATGGTGTTGCAGGTACCGTAGCGTTGGGTTTTGGCGTTGACCGCAATATCCACCGCCATATCTTCATCGGCAGCGTCATCGATATACACATGGCAGACGCCATCAAGGTGCTTTATCACGGGCACCCGGGCATCTTTGCTGATGCGTTCGATCAAGCTTTTACCACCGCGCGGCACAATAACGTCCACGTACTGGGGCATTGTGATCAGTTGGCCAACCGCCGCACGATCAGCAGTGGCAACGACTTGCACAGCGGTTGCGGGCAGTCCCGCTGCTGACAAGCCCTGCGCCAGACAGTCGGCGATCGCGCAATTGGAATGCAGGGACTCGGAGCCGCCGCGCAGAATCGCGGCGTTGCCAGATTTCAGGCACAGGCTGGCCGCCTCCACCGTTACGTTGGGACGCGACTCGTAGATGATGCCGATGACACCCAAAGGCACACGCATGCGGCCCACCTGGATACCGCTTGGCATACTGTTTACATCAGAGATACTGCCCACTGGATCAGGCAGGGCTGCTACCTGGGCAAGGCCTTCCAGCATGGCGTCGATTCGTGCAGGTGTCAGCTCCAGGCGATCCATCAGTGGTGCTTCCAGGTCATTGGCCCGACCCTGCTCAAGGTCCCGGGCGTTGGCTTGGGCCAACGCGCTGCGCGCACCATCAAGCGCATCACGGATCGCCAGCAAAGCGCGATTGCGCACCGCTGTCGGTGAGGCCGCGACCACGCGGGACGCAGCCCGCGCCGCCTGACCCATCTCCGCCATGTACTGCTCGATATCCATTGCCTTTACTTTCCCCGTACCCACAATTATGCAAGAACGCGATTATAACTGATCGTCACTACCCTTGTGCTAAGCTCGGGCCGGAAATAGTCACAGGTGAAAACATGGCCAAACCCCCTGAAGTAGAGTTTTTTTATGACTGCTCCAGCCCATGGACCTACCTGGGGTTCACTCGCATTATCCCGATGATGGCAAGCCTCAACCTCCCCATCCGCTTCCGCCCGGTTCTTGTAGGCGGCATCTTCAACGCCGTCAACCAGGATCTCTACAGTTCCCGGAAAGCGATGCTCAGCGCCGAGAATAGCGCGCGACTTAACTATTACATCAAGGATCTAAGCGACTGGGCCAAGCTCTGCGGCCTCACCATCGTCAGCCCGCGCAACCACCCGATCAGCAGCGTGAAAGCCATGCGCGGCGCCTTTTTTGCCGAAGAACAGGGCCTGCTGCTGCCCTACTCCCAGGCCACCTTCGAGACCTACTGGGGCGGCGAGAATTCCGACATAACCAATGACGACGTACTGGCCGGCATTTGCGTCCGAGTGGGCCTGGATGCGGAAGGCTTTTTTAACGCTATCAACAACCAGCAGTACAAGGATCTGTTGCGGGCCAATACCGACGAAGCCATAGCCCGCGGTGCCTACGGCTCACCCTCCATATTCATCAATGGGGACGATATGTACTTTGGCAATGACCGGCTGCCGTTGGTGGAGCATCGATTGCGGGAGTTGCTGGTGGGGCCTTCGAATTAAATCCTAACCTGCGGACAATGGCCCTTTTTTAACCAAAGTTCTATTCCAGCCGCATCGGGGGGTGTCTGGTGCCTGTCAGGAACCGCAAAAGCGCCATCCATGGCAGCTCGCCTCGGCCCCATCACTGTCACAACCAAACTTTAATTTTGCACCAGTAGGAGCGCCTGTGCGGTAGGGAGTAGCCTCGTAGGAACGTCTGAGGCCAGGGAAGGCCCGGTCCGCGCTCGGGAAGCGAGCTGCCATGGATGGCGCTTTTGCGGTTCCCACGAGGCTACTTCCTAGCGCGCAGGTGCGTGTGGCCAATTCACCAAAAAAATCAGCAGGCCAAAAAAAACGCGGGCCATAAGCCCGCGTTCTCAAGAAAAACTGAAAAGCTATTTAAAGCGCTTCAGCATTTTAAATGCGCTTCAGCGTTCTCCGACAGGTAGGCAGCCACACCCTTCGGTGATGCATTCATACCTTGTCACCCTTGCTCCAACCCGCAGGACACACTTCGCCGAGATCTTCATGACACTGCAGCGCATCAACCAGACGAATCAGATTTTCTAATTTCCGGCCCAGCAGCAGATTAATGTAGCAATGATCTAAATAGGCTCAATCTATTACGATATTACTCGGACGGCTGATCAGCCATAGCTTCCTTGACCAGAGTCTGCAGCTCACCCTTTTGCGCCATTTCTGTGATGATATCGCAGCCGCCGACCAGCTCACCAGCAACCCACAGCTGCGGGAATGTCGGCCAGTTGGCGTATCCGGGCAGGCTCGCCCTGATTTCGGGGTTGGACAGAATGTCCACGTAGGCGAATTTCTCGCCACAACCCATCAGCGCTTCGACTGTGCTGGCAGAAAAACCACACTGCGGTTGGTTGGGAGAGCCCTTCATGTAAAGCAAAATCGGATTGCCCTCAATTTGCTCTTTAATCGTTTCAATAATATCCATCACCTGTCCTCTTTTGTGTATTGCCGTGAAGGCTTATAGGGGGACTCGCTATTCTACCTCAAGACGCAGAGTTTTTAAGCCCTCTCTGGCACCAGATTGCCATGCAATTTGCTTATGCTATAGTTGCTCTCTTCGAGGCAGCACCAGCTGCCTTTTTGCGTTTCTGGGAGAGCGTAAATATGTCCGCGCTGATGCAAACCTATGCCCGATTGCCCGTGACTTTCAGTCACGGCGAAGGCGTGTATCTGTACGATACTGAAGGCAGGCGCTACCTGGACGGCATTTCCGGCATAGGCGTCAACGCCCTCGGGCATGCCCATCCCGCGGTCACCGCAGCAATTCATGAGCAGGCAGATAAGCTTCTGCACACCTCAAACCTCTATCGTGTGGAAGCACAGGAAGCATTGGCCACTGCCCTTACCCGCGTTGCCGACATGGAGACCTGCTTTTTTGGCAATTCCGGCGCAGAGGCCAACGAAGCGGCCATCAAGCTGGCTCGCCTGCACGGTCACAATCACAATATCGACAAGCCTGCCATTGTAGTGCTGGAAGGCGCCTTCCATGGCCGCACACTCGCCACCCTGAGCGCCACTGGTAATCGCAAGATACAAGCCGGCTTTGAACCGTTGGTATCGGGCTTTATCCGTGCACCGCGTAATGATATTGAAGCCGTGCGGCAGATCGCTGCCAACAATCCAGACGTCGTGGCCTTTTTCGCAGAACCGATACAGGGAGAAGGTGGTGTCAATCCGCTGGATGCCACATACCTGCAGCAAGTGCGCGAAATCTGTGACGAAAAAAACTGGCTGCTCATGCTGGACGAGGTGCAAACAGGAAATGGTCGCACCGGCACCTACTTCGCTTACCAGCAGATGGGCTTCACACCCGACGTTGTCACCACGGCTAAAGGCTTGGGCAACGGTGTCCCTATCGGCGCCTGCCTGAGCCGCGGCCCGGCAGCCGAAGTACTCAGCGTGGGGCAACACGGCTCTACCTACGGTGGCAACCCGTTGGTCTGCTCTACCGCTCTGGCCGTGGTCAACACTATCGTCGGAGAGGAGCTGGGCGCCAACGCGCTATTGATGGGTGCCGTGATTCGAGAAACCCTGCTGTCAGACCCGGAAGCGGCGGCACGCATTGTTGAGATTCGCGGCAGTGGCTTGATGCTGGGTATCGATCTTGGGCAGGATTGCTCAGAATTGGTACAGCAAGGTCTGGATGAGGGGTTGCTGATTAATGTTGCTGCGGGCAATACGGTACGTCTGCTGCCGCCTCTGATTATTAATGAAGCGCAGGCGCGGGAACTCGCGCAGGGCGTCGCGGACTTGATCCGCACAATGCGGATGAAGTAAAGGTACTCGTCATGTCGCAGCCTAGGCACTTTCTAACTCTACTTGATTTCTCTCCGACTGAACTGGGGCAGATCATCCAGCGCGCCACTGAAATGAAGCGTGAGCGCCGCGCTGGACAGGACCAACGCGTCTTTCCCGGCAAGGTGCTGGGTATGATATTTGAAAAATCCTCTACCCGTACCCGTGTGTCCTTCGAAACGGGTATGGCGCAACTCGGCGGTCACGCCATGTTCCTGTCACCACAGGATACCCAGCTAGGACGCGGTGAGCCCATAGCGGACAGTGCCCGGGTCATTTCTTCGATGGTAGACATCGTGATGATTCGCACCTTTGGACACGACGTCGTGGAAGCCTTTGCGGCAAACTCCACGGTGCCCGTCATCAACGCGCTAACCGACAGCTACCACCCCTGCCAATTGCTGGCCGACATGCAGACCTGGTTCGAGCACCGCGGCAGCATCGCCGGCAAGCGTGTGTGCTGGGTAGGCGACGGCAACAATATGTGCCAGTCCTATATCAATGCCGCGCGCCAGTTTGACTTTGAATTACGCATCGCCTGTCCACCCGGTTTTGAGCCTGATGCTGCGCTGCTGGCAGCCAATGCTGACCGGGTGAGCATTGACCATGATCCAATGAGTGCCGTCCGCGATACTGACCTGGTCGTAACAGATGTCTGGGCCTCTATGGGACAGGAGCACGAACAAGCCGAACGGGCCGCTGCTTTCGCCCCCTATCAGGTGAATGCCCAATTGATGGGGGTTGCCGCAACGGACGCCCTTTACATGCATTGCCTGCCCGCCCACAGGGACGAGGAGATCAGCGCCGAACTCATGGATGCGCCGGACACCATCATCTGGGACGAGGCCGAAAACCGTTTACATGCCCAAAAAGCGTTGATGGAAGCACTGCTCCAGGCCTGAGCAGCACGAAGACAATTCAGGCGCTAGCCGCATAGCGAGCTCCTAATAACTCACCCGTCTAAAAACCTTCTTTTTTATAAAAATTTAATTGAAGGCGTAAGCCCCAAAAGCCATTTTGGAGAGCCTGTTCAGGCCGCACAAGGTCTCTCGGGTTAGTGGGTACAGACACACCCCTCTATTCACAAGTTATCCACAGCATAAACCCAGCCTAATGCCCTTGCATTGCACGGTCCGGCGCATTATCTTGTACCTGAGCGAAGCATATACCCCTACATGTAGGGGCTAGCGGCTAAAAAACAAACAAAAAACTAGGCAAGTAGCCGCTATTTACAGGGATTTCCCACCCGAAAAAACCGCCTCTTGAGGTGCTACTGTCTGTCATGGTCAGGGTCCGGGGGATGAAACGCTTTGCTCTGGTGATTACCCAGAAAAAAAAGGCCTGGTAAGGGCCTGCATACCGGAGAAAACATGCAAACAGAGACCAATCAAGGCGGCGTTGCCGCTGAGTTAAAAACCCCAACGCCCGAAACTGTCGTCAGCGGCGGTATTGCCGCCACTGCACCCGGGCAAGTGCGGGTTATCAAACGCAACGGTAATGTGGTGCCTTTTGATCACAGCAAAATCGCCGTAGCTATTACCAAGGCATTTCTGGCCGTCGAAGGTGGCACAGCTGCAGCCTCCAGTCGTATTCACGAGACGGTAGCCAAACTCACAGAGCAGGTCAGCGCGACATTCCAGCGTCGCATGCCCTCCGGCGGCACGATCCACATTGAAGACATCCAGGACCAGGTTGAACTGGCCCTGATGCGCTCAGGTGAACACAAAATCGCCCGCGACTACGTAATCTATCGCGATCAACAGTCACGCAAGCGTGCAGCCAAGGTCGACCTGTCACAGGCCACCCAGGATGCAGCGGGTAATATCAACGTAGTTCAGCTCGACGGCAGCAAGCAGCCGCTGGATCTGGATCGCCTGCACACCATCGTCAGCGAAGCCTGCACCGACCTGGCAGATGTCAGCGAGGCAGAAATTCTCGACCAAGCCCTGAGAAATCTGTACGACGGCGTTAGTGCATCAGAATTGGCCACCTCCTTGGTGATCACCGCTCGCACTATGATTGAACAAGAGCCTAACTACTCTTACGTTGCCGCCCGCCTGCTGTGCGACAACCTGCGCTGCGAGGCGCTGGATTTCCTCGGCGTGGCAAAAACCGCCACTCAGCAAGACATGGAATCCCTTTACGCCAAGGCACTGCATGCTTATGTCGCCAGGGGTGTGGAGCTGGAATTGCTATCCCCCAACCTGCAGGGCTACGATCTGGATCGCCTGGGTCAGGCTATACTGCCCGAGCGGGACCTGCAGTTCACCTATCTCGGATTGCAGACTCTGTACGACCGCTACTTCATACACTCCGACGACACCCGTATCGAACTGCCGCAGATTTTCTTTATGCGCGTGGCCATGGGTCTGGCAGCGGAAGAACAAGACAAGAATGCGCGGGCAATTGAATTCTACGAGTTGCTGTCTTCCTTTGACTACATGAGCTCTACACCGACGCTGTTCAACGCGGGTACATTGCGTCCGCAGTTGTCCTCTTGCTACCTCACAACAGTGCCTGACAATCTACACGGCATTTACGGTGCGATCCAGGACAACGCCATGCTGTCTAAATTTGCTGGCGGCCTGGGTAACGACTGGACGCCCGTCCGTGCGTTGGGCGCCTACATCAAGGGCACCAATGGCAAGAGCCAGGGCGTTGTACCGTTCCTCAAAGTTGTCAACGACACCGCAGTCGCCGTCAACCAGGGCGGCAAACGCAAGGGGGCGGTCTGCGCCTACCTGGAAACCTGGCACCTGGATATTGAAGAGTTTATTGAACTGCGTAAGAACACCGGTGACGATCGCCGGCGCACGCACGACATGAACAGCGCCAACTGGATTCCCGATCTGTTTATGAAGCGCGTTTTCGATGGTGGTGAGTGGACCCTGTTCTCACCCAACGACGTGCCCGACCTGCACGACCTGTACGGCAAGGCCTTTGAAGAGCGCTACGCCCAGTACGAGGAAATGGCTCGTACTGGCGAAATGAAGCTATTTAAAACCCTCAAGGCCGATAACTTGTGGCGCAAAATGCTGGGCATGCTGGTCGA
>JBLFXU010000019.1:0-17894 GCA_047609575.1 Bacteroidia bacterium
AGCGCAGCAAGTGCCTTTAACTTACCGGCACCCCTTTGATTAGTGAAGCGGGTATAAGATGCTTAATCTGTTCGTGTAGCTGCGGTAGTTTTGACCAATGAACACCCTGTTGATAGTGATGGGCTGCGTGGTAGCCCAAATTTCCCGTCAACAGGTTGTACAGGCGCCCCACATTGCTATAGGAGGCGGAAAAGGTGTTATCGGTATCAAGGCCCGCGTGGTGATCGTAGGTTACCCAGGAAGTCAGGAAGAGACCTGTCACCATAGGCAGCACAAACAGGAACATGGCTGCGATGGGTTTGTAGGCGACTAGCGCAGCAACAAACGTAAACGTCAGTACACCAAAAAGAAGAAACTCCCGTTGCGCTTTGGGGTGCTTCTTGCCTACCTGGTAGCCTCGGTAATAGGCAGTGATCGCTACTTTGCAGCTGTATTCCCACTCGCCCATTTTTTTGCCGGATTTACGCTGCCAACGACTTTCGTCTTTGGTCTGATCCAGGTAGTTGTGATGATGGCCCAACACGTGGTGCAGCAGCCACAAATTGGTCGTTACCCCGGTGTGCAGCGCATAAACGAATTCCAAAAGACGATTCAGCGGTTTGTGGTGAAAAGTGCGTGTGTGTTGGTGATGATGGTTCCAGGCACAAATTTGTAACTTGGGAAATATCATCATTACCCAATACAACCCGAGCCATAGCGGGTTTTCTACGGAAAAAAACAGGTAAAAATCGAAACAACAGAGGGCGACAATAACGAGAACAGGCAGGCGATCTGCTGAATATCTAAACACGTATAGAGACTCGGTTATTTTTAGAACACATAGAATAACAAAGAAAGTGCGACGAAGAGAGTATCTTTGGTTATTACAGTTTTCGTCGTTTCTCGATTTTGTGGTTTGCGCTGGCGGCCCGGCAAGTCAATTTTTCGGAATGCGTCAAAATGAAGCAGGAGAGTATTTCTTTAGCAGCATGAGCCGTTCAGCTTATGGCAGGGACAGCCCCGCTGATGTTACTCAGTATCAACAATGTCGCGACGTATCGCGCTACCGGCGTGATCTGGCAGCAGGCTCACAGTGCCGTCTTCGATGGTGATTCCAAGGTCAGAAAACAAACCCGAGACAGGGGGCACTGCACGGCTAGCTCTCGCCCGGGCAAACAAGTCGGTAAATAAAGTGCTGTCGGTAAGAAAATTGAGCTTTTTGGCTATCTCCCGTGCCGACATGGCACGGTCTCGGCAACAACTGTTAAGCATGCCGAGGGCGGAATCGAGCGTCACATTACCACCGCTTTCTTTGCGCAATGCTATATCGGCGCTCAGGAAATACCAGGCTCCACTCCAGTACACACGCATAAAGCTACGATTCTCGCGCATGTTTGGGCTCAGTTCAGCCAGGTTCAGGTCTGGGCGTGGATTGTCCCGGCCACGCTCGAAACCATCATGTAGTTTTTGCCACATCAGCCTTTCGTCGATAACGCCAGAGCGTGCCTGAAGCAGGTTCTGGTAGTAGCTGGCAAGGCCCTCGCTGAACCACAAGTCTCCCCATCCGCGGTAGGGGATTAGCAGGTGACTCAACTCATGGTATGTGGTCCAGTTTTCGACCAGCGCGCGCTCACTGGCCATCGCATCGATGTAAAAGGCCACGGTGTCTGGATCGCCGCGGTTAACCTGCGCCCAGGGGATTGAATCTTTGGAGTACATGCTGATTGGTGTTATCTCTATGCGCCATTCCGACCGGGGCCATCGACCAAACACTGATGCCAGAGCATCGGTACTGAACCGCAACCAGCTGAGCACGCTCTCACGCCGACTGGCGGGCATCAGAAAGTGCATGTCGATAACCACTACTTGATCGTTGCGTGTAAGGCGATACTCTTTACCCAGCGCGGGCGCCGAGGCCAGCAAGGAAAAAAGTACTGAGGTGAGCAGCATTTTCATAACTTTTCGACTACTCCAAATCTGGTCAGTTCCGAAGGAGCGTACCATCTTCGCAAACTTAACCCTGTGGAGCGCGCCTAGCCGGAATCGGAGGCGTTTGTAGGAATTCATCATCGGGTTGTCCCATGTCCGATATTTAACTTGTCAGTATCATTGGGCGCAGTTAATTTGGCAGCATCTTTCTTGTACTACAGCTTTTGACGCAGTGGCTGCTACGGCCTTTAATCGAGAGCTAGTGCCCAATGCGCCGGAGTCGTCTGATCCCTTTCAGCCTGTTTACAACGACGAACTCTTCGATGCGCCTGGGCTGGCTGGCCTCTACACTCTCTCTGAGGGCTGTCAGGCCACCTGAATACTCTCCCGCTGGACGACTGCGTCAAATTGTTTTACAAGTCCACACCAAGAAAATGCAGTTTAAATCACCGCTAACCGGTAAAGAGGCTTTCATGCTGGGTTCCGTACGACAACTCCTCCTTTTCGTGGCGCTTTTAGCGCCAACCATGCCCCTACACGCGACAGCATTGACCGTAGACAACTTTGTACTGCTGGACCAGCACGGCGCGGCGCAGGAGCTCTACTACGATCAGGACGTCCGCGCTATCGTGCTCATCGTGCAGGGGAACGGCTGCCAGATAATCCGTTCTCTGACGCCCGATTTCCGCGCGCTGCAGGCAGACTACGCGGATCGCGGCGTGCAGTTGATGATGATTAATTCCAACTTGCAGGATGATCGCGCATCTATCTTGGCTGAGGCCAGCGAATGGGGCCTGGAACTGCCAATTCTGGATGACAGTGCGCAGATCATTGGTCGCTCGCTTGAGCTAACGCGAACCGGTGAAGTACTGGTGATAGACCCCGAAACTCGCACGCTTGTTTACCGGGGCGCCCTGAACGACCGCGTGGACTATGAACGGCAAAAAAATAACGCCAGTGCAACCTATGTCCGCGACGTACTGGATGACTTGATCGATGGTAAGTCGGTGACATATCCGGCAGTAAATGGGCCGGGTTGCCTCATTAACTTCCCGGAGCAGAACCACAGCCAAATCAGCTACGCCGAGCAGATTGTACCGATACTCACCGAAAACTGTCTCAGCTGTCATTCCGAGGGTGGCATTGCGCCGTGGTCAATGACGAGTTACGAGATGATTCAGGGCTTCGCGCCGATGATTAGAGAGGTGTTGCGCACCAAGCGCATGCCGCCCTGGCACGCTGATCCG
Source organism: Bacteroidia bacterium (assembly GCA_047609575.1). Taxonomy (GTDB): domain Bacteria; phylum Pseudomonadota; class Gammaproteobacteria; order Pseudomonadales; family Halieaceae; genus Marimicrobium. The sequence goes on from JBLFXU010000019.1 coordinate 3,156, forward strand.
CAGATCGGAAAATTTACCGGCAACCATGGCTTGCCAAACGACCAGTTAGCAACGCTGATGAACTGGATAGAAGCCGGGGCGCCGCGCGGAGAAGGCGATGACCCTCTAAAGACTCATGTGCCTCCCAGCGAAATTTGGACTATGGGCGAGCCGGATCTGATAATGACACTTCCCCCTTTCGAGGTCCCCACCTCAGGCGAGGTGGACTACCAGTACCCGCTGCTCAAAAATCCGTTGGACCACGGCGTATGGGTGATTGCCGGCACTATCGTGCCGGGTGAGGCGAAGGCAGTACATCACGTGCTCGTAGGCTCAATGGACGAGAAGCCGGAAGAGAACGATGAAGGTGAAGTGTTCGACAACTACATTATGGGTTACGCGCCCGGAAATGAGTCTGGCATGATGCCGGACGGTACCGGCGTTTATGTACCTGCCGGTGGATATTTCGCCTTCCAAATTCACTACACGCCTTACGGGCGCGCTTCAACGGACGAAACGCGAGCAGGCTTTTACTTTTCCCAGGAGCCGCCGGCGAATTTCCTGCGCCAGCATGTGGTGGTGAACCCCGATATAGAAATCGAGCCCCGCACCGCCGACCATGTAGAAACCGCCTATTTCGAGTTCTGGGACGATGCGACCCTTTTTTGGCTGGTGCCTCACGCGCACTATCGCGGGAAGGCCGCCACCTTTGAACTGCAATACCCGGACGGGCGCAGCGAGATTATTCTTTCCGTGCCCAATTACGATTTCAACTGGCAGCGCACTTACGAGTTCGAGACACCGATCTCTGTGCCAGCAGGCACCCGTATTGTGCACCGCATGATATATGACAACTCCACTAACAACCTCGGCAACCCTGACGCAAACCGTGAGGTCCCTTGGGGGCTGCAATCCTGGGACGAGATGTTGTACGGTTCCGTGTCCTTCTCATGGGACAACGAACGCTCTGACGCACCCCTGCATAGTGGTGACAAGGCCGATGTTGCCCAGTGGATGGGATTTATGGATGAGGACATGGACGGTCTGGTGCAGCGCGGGGAGCTGCCCCTGCGTCTACGTCTTGGTCTGTTGTTCGCCTTCGGTGACCTGGATGGTGATGACGATGGTGGGCTCAACCTCACAGAGATGATGGCTATGTTGACGCACATGCTCGGGGACAAGAGCTAGGCCTGCGCAGCCTAGCTAATATACCAGCGTAGTCATCACTACATCGATAAACAGATTTTGCCAAAATGCTGCTGCGATTCCTGTAACCTGAAGGCATCGGCAATAGCCGCAAGTTCAAAGCTGCGATCAATGATCGGCTCTATGCCATTGGCATCAATGGCCGCAACCATATCCCGTTGATGTGCGCGCGAACCCACGGAAATACCACTAATCACTGCATTCTTTTGAAACAGCTCCGCAGTGGGAACTTCACCACTAATCCCACTAAGTACGCCGATCATCGAGATGTGTCCTCCCATGCGCACCGCGCGAATAGATTGCGCTACGGTACCTGAGCCGCCCACTTCGACAATGACATCGACACCGCGTCCACCAGTGTTGTCTCGCACTTTATTGCCCCACTTGGGTACCTCGCGATAGTTGATGACGTTGTCAGCGCCCAGAGCGGTGAGGCGCTCAAGTTTCTCATTTGACGAGGATGTTGCCGTGACCTGACACCCTGCCGCCTTGGCAAACTGCAGAGCAAATACAGATACTCCACCGCTGCCTTGAATCAACACATGCTGCCCGGCTGTGATCTGCGCCTCGACCATCAGCGCCCGCCAGGCCGTCAAGGCAGCACAGGGTAGAGTGGCCGCCTGCTCAAACGTATAGCCCTGTGGCATCGCGGTAAAAGCGTTTGCGTGCATGGTGACAGTTTGAGAGGCAAATCCGTCAGTCATATCGCCAGGTACATCAACAAATTTCTCCGGTGCATCTGCACGACCATCAGACCAGCGGGGAAAAAAACAACTCATAACACTATCGCCAGCCTGTAGACCCTGAACACCCTCCCCTACTGCCTCCACCACACCGGCACCATCAGACATGGGGATCAGCCCATCAGCTACCGGTAGTAAGCCCGAGACCACCGCATAATCATGGAAATTCAACGAGCTGGCATGGATTCTAACTCGCACTTGACCTACTTTTGGCTCGGTGGGCTCAATCTCATGAACCTCTAAGTGATCCAGCCCCCCAGGTTTTTGTAAACGCACTGCTTGCATGATCAAGAAAACTCCTGTGTCTTTATCGATTTACGTATTTATCTATCTACTAATAACAGGTCAAATTTTTGTGAACGTAAGCTTCAATCCATCTGTTGAATGATTCAAGGGGAACGCAATAGTTTTAAAACGCGTTAACTTCGGGTTCTTGCTTACCCGGTAATTCTTCAGCAAATGAAACAGAAACATTGTCCCCTGCGTTTCAGCAAAGTGCAAACCCAGGCATTTATGAGCACCGCCACCAAAGGGGATGTACTGAAAAAAATATTCTTTATCCTCTGCCCGATCTGGGGAGAATCGATGTGGGTCAAACTCAGATGGATTGCTCCAGTACTCGGGCATATTGTGGGTGAATAAAGCTGAAACCATAACATTGGTATTTGCTCGAATGTGGTCACCGTTGCATTCAAAATATTCAAGGGCATAACCTGGCATCGCGGGTAATGGCGGCTGCATGCGTAATGCATCTTTAAAGATCCAGCTGGTCTTTTCGAGATGCTCAATATCTTCGAACCCCAGCGCCTCCGTATTAAGGTCAAACATCTCCTGGCGAAGCTCTTCCTGCCAGTCTTGATTAGACCAGCGCTGCACTCAAGACACTCGTGGTGGCATCCTGGGCTGCGAACAGCACAAATACAATATGATCACGAATCTCTTCATCGCCAAAAACACTGCCATCTTCGTCGTGCGCATGGCATAACTGGGAAAAAATATCCCGGCTGTCCTCGCGTCTTCTTTCAGGAATGTTTTTGAAAAAAAATTCCTCCAGCACAGCCCTCCCCTTTAAGGCTTTTGCAAAAGGGGAAAACCAGATTTATTTCTTGCGCAATAGATCGCGTCCGCCACCAAGCAGGTCTGTGAATGCCTGGTTTAACTGGTCGGCTTCCGGGCCAAGCTCCACCCCTAGAAATATGGTCGCACCGGTATCCAGCAGCAATTTTTTAACGTGTTCAAACGCGTTAATGGGAGAACCAGTATGTCATTTCGAAATAACGTCTTTAAGCAGTCGGTTCATCAATTCCATATGCCCTTGGATGGCGGATCGCTTAAAGGCTCCCTGCCACATTTTGCGCGTCGCTTTGTGGTGGGCAAAATCCAGCTCCAGCAGATGGTTGAACAGCAATTTTTGGCCGCCAGGCTCGTAGGCGTAGTAGTTAGAAAATATCTTGCCCTCATTCTGCAAAACCAGTCGGTTCGCCTCCGTCCCCAAAAAGAACGATGTTGTTGCCTAAGGGCGTGCAGAATTTGAAAACTGGCCCTTACTCGGCGTACTGTTTTTTTAGCCAGACGTAAAAATCCTTACGGGCCCAGTACATATGCCCCGCTACGGGCATTCCGTGGCCACCCGGAATATGGTCAACGCTCGGGCTTGAGTGGTCCTTTTGATAGCGTCTTATAGCGATCCTGTCGAATCTGGACAGCGCTTCGACAATATTGGAATTTTTCGCCCTACCTGATTCAGCTGCGGTATCCATCATTATTCCTATTAATCGGCAAGCTGAAACATGCCGGCTAGCATGAAGGGCTTGCTTTTTAAGGTATGACTATAATTTGTTGTTTCTCGCGGAACACTTTACCAATGGTGAAGAGTATCAAATCCAGCAAGAACGACACGCGAAAAGCCAGGCAAGGGTTGCTCAACTCATGGAGCACATCAAAGGAACTAATGTCGGTCGAAGCCACTTCTATTTGTATCAACCGTTGGTGTGCCGCTTGATAGCCAATCTTCAGTACTTAACAGTCTCGGAAGACTATTCTTAGTTCTGGTAAAAGGCGCATAGCCTATTTCTCCATTGCCTTGCGCTTGCGGTGCTCTATATCGGTCAGTACAACCGAGGGATGATTTCCGTTTATCTTCAGAAACACTTCATCGATGTAGAAATTGTCGCCGCAGTTCCGGTGCCCACAGTCGCGGTTAGTATTACCTGGTGGGCCCAAACCACTTGCATGATGGCAACCATCGTCTTACTGGAGGCTTGTCTGTTTGACGATGCGCTTCGGGCATGCCGTGCTCCTTATACCATTGCTCCCACTCGTGGGGAGTCAGTGTAGTGGGAACCTGCTGCCCGAGTGCGCGCTGCATGGCCCTGCCACGCAAGCTATTGTCCACATCTTCCACACTTTCTTTGTCATTATGGTCAGTAACCTTTTTGCTTTCGGACATGTGTAGTACCCCTGTTCATGCACGTACTGCCTGGAGATTACAATCGCTGCAATTTGTACTCGATATCTGTTAACTAAGCTACATAGGTCTGAAAATCACCAGGGTATGATCTTCCCCTGCCAATCGTAAAACTGCCCCGAAGGTTCCGGTGGTAAATTGCTAAGAACTTGTAAAAGCGACTCCGCGCACTCGGATGGTGACCGTACAGGGTGTTTATAACCCGAGGTAATAAACGGGGCTGATAATGGTGAAGCAACCGTGCCAGGGTGCAGCGCGACAATGGCGGCATTACGATGGCTCATTCGCCATTCGTGCGCGATGGTACGCAACAGCATATTATGCGCTGCTTTGGAGGCCCGGTAACTGTACCAACCGCCCAGATGATTGTCCTCGATACTGCCAACACGCGCCGACAGTGAAGCAAAAATTGCAGCTTCGTCATGACGCAAAAGCTCACCAAAGGCCTGCACCAGAACCGGTAATAAGGTGGCGTTGATGGCGAATGATCGCTGCAAGTTTTCAGGCTCGAGACTGCGCAAGCGCTTTTCAGGCTGTTGTTGATCGTTGTGCAACATTCCCACCGTATTTATCATCAGGTGAGCACGCTGCAAGGTTTTCCGAACGGTCATCGCAGCGGCGGTTACTGAACAGGGTTGTTCCGCATCGAAACCTACGATGGTCACCCGTGGATCATCCAGGGAGGTCTCAATGCTGCGTTGCAAAATCACCAGCTGCTGTAACTCACTTCGCTCGAGAAGGCTGCCTGCAAGCGCAGTACCGATTGCACCATTGCCGACAATGATAGCATTCAGGTGCTCCTGTTGCAGCAAATTGGCCGTCATAGGGGCTGCAAAGATTCTATAAACGCTCCGATATTTTTCATATCGTCATCGCTGAGCGTGGCGGACTGACTCCACATGAGAGCGCTCTGCGCGCCTAGGGTTTCTCCCCTTTTGTATTTCTCCAGTTTTTCGTAGATATCCTTCCCTGATTGCCCGACCAGGGCTGGTCCAATACCACCCTCACCCTTACTGCCATGACATGCAATACAGCCAACGAAGGCGGCTTGCCCTAAAGCGGAGGGGGAGGCAGTGGCTCTGGCCTCCGCCTGCGCCGACGACAGGGCTACAACACCTCCGGTTTCCTGTTTCCAGCTCTCGTAGCACTCTCCTGTACAACCATGGACACCGCTGCCGGGGAACTTGTTGGCTTGCATGCCCCACAACGACAGACCCACGGCAAAACAAAAAAATAAAAGCAGGCTTACATTTCCTTTTGACATAGTAGACTCCATTTTTTTGGGCGCTGTTACTTAGCGCCCGATAACACATCAGTTAAAAGTAAATTCAAATATCATACATTCATGGTTGCGCAAGAATTTCCACCATCACCTCATTGCGCCGCATCCACGGTGGCGTCCATGGTGGATTGTACTGGGCCAGTGAGGGATCACTGAGGGGCTCGATGCCATGGGAGGACAGGGTCGCCAAAAGCTCCTGCACCTTTTCCTGTACCACTGCGTCTCGCGCCCAACCGGAGAAGCGGATGACAGCCACGGTTTTCGCTGGAACCTGATGCAAGCTCACACTGCTGTTATCGGGTTCTGGAAGGTTCTCCATGCTGTGCTGCTGAGGCATGGTAAAGGCCATGTAGTTATTTGCTGTAGCCAGAGTCCGCTCCACCGGGGCCGTCATCGCAATTTCCTGCTCCTGGGCGTTGCCACCAAAAATGTAGCCCGCCAGCGTACGAAATCCGCTGGAGGATGTGGCGCCCACAGGCGTCGGAGTCCTTGCCTGTATTGCTGGCTCGTATTGCCGCAGTTCGACATCGCCCAATGTATTGAGCAGCGTCCACGAGGGCTCTTCCGTTGCATTCGCGGCCACAGCAGTCTCCAACAGCATTACTAAAACGACAACTTTCCAGTTCTTTCTCACCATACCCTGCCCCGTGAATTGACGTAACCTGGATCAACTCCTGCAAACCGAAAGTCATTGCAGAATTGGTTCTATATGTACGCGACACCTGCACGATCAGTTCTATGCTGGACGATGATCCATTTCGTCATTGCCGGCGTGTCCGGCACGGCACAATAAGCGAACTTTCCATGCTGCTTTACGACCAGGCAATCTCTGCCATGACTACACGCAGATGCGCAGCCTGCGCCAACTTCGCTAACAGATTCAACCCGACCAATCTTGTCGGTACGGTAAACCTCCGGTGGAGGTAGCAATCTGGCCATAATGAGCTCGGCCGTGCAGCTGGGCTACCTTCCACCTCTATTGGCGCTGCTTATCCCACCAGAAAACGACGATTAGCACACCCTGGCAATTATCTCTCATATCGATTGCTTCACTACCACCCGAGACAATACTGCCATTTCAAGAGAGTTATACGCAGAACGAATGAAAATAGACGCAATCTCCTTGCGGAGATTTAGGGTCTAAGTAACAACGCCAAAGCGCACTACCCTTAATGTTGCCGCTAAGCTCAGCTGCACTATCCGGCCCATATGAGCTGCGCGCGAGGCCAATCACTTAATCCATTTGCCTACCAAGGTTTTTATGGCGACCCCCACACGTCAGAGTAAATCCAGGCCCTGGCCGCAGGCCGCCGCCCTGTTCCATTCATCGAGCGCACTTATCTTGAGATCCCGATAATACTGAAGGTGCCTAGGTGTGAACATGATCAGGGGTGCGCATGCTTTGGGGTGATCGAATTGAAACGGCTTCAATATCCGGCGCTGCATCAGAATCGCACACACGGAGCGCAAATTGTGCGGGTCAGTGACGAAGAAACGGCCAGTGCGGCTCATATCTATCAGCGAAACGCACTATGTCGCCGAAAGTATCGGCGCAGTGCCACGTGTGACGTTATTTCAGGAGCGGGAAGCGAACTCGGTTGCGGTGTGGCGCTGCTATGCAGTGGTGGCAATATGGATACAGCACTGTATGGCGGTATCCTGAGTGGAAAAGTATAAGATCATGCTAGCGATCTGCTGCGAATTCGCTATGCTACGTCGGCTAAAAAATAATGACCAAGAGGAAACAATCCTATGTTCCATAATCTACGGCAATTGCTGATTATCACAGCGTTAATGCCGCTACTCTATGCGTGCAGCGATGGTAGCGACAATACGGCAATTATTGTTGCCCCGCCTATTCCCGCCGACGAAGACTCGGTTTTTGCGGTAGCCAATGCGTGTTTCGCCATCGCTGTAGATGGGGAAGCAGGTTTTCTAGCCGCCGCGCCCTCAGATTTGATTGTCGCTACCGACGTTACCAGCGCCGATTCTGCTGCGGGCCTGGTCGACAGTCGAGAACTGGCTAGTCGCTTTTTGCTCCGTCCCACGGATCTGGGCAAATACATGCTCTATACAGAGGATCAGACTTACCTTACCTCCAATGGCGAGTCGCTTTTGTCCAGCGCGGCACTCGATTCAGACACCACCATGGTAGGCGATGAGGTGGTGATAGAGGATCGCAAGCAGTCCGAAGGCGAGTGGCTGCTGAAAGCGGCGCCCGATGGCATGTTCATGCTGCAGCATATTTTGAGTAGTCGTTATATCGGCGCGCAGGGTGACATGACCGATGAGGCATCCGCAGCGAATCTCGGCTTTTTGCAAGAGACCGGTTGTGCCGATTTTCCTGAGCTGACGGTTGATGCCTCGGGCGAGATTACGATGACCCAATTCGAAGACGGTGATGTGTTCGGTTTTGTAGAAACCCACTCTCATCTCTTTAGCAACCTGGCCTTCGGTGGCGGCGGCCAGTTTCATGGGGCGCCTTTTCACCCGCTGGGAGTCGAACACGCATTGCCTAATTGTGAGTTGAGCCACGGAGAGGCTGGCCGACGCGATTTCATTGGCATTGCATTTAATGGCGGTCTCGGTAATTTGGAGGGGTTGTTCCCGGTTTTTCTAACTGGCGAGTTTCCTGATGACGATCACATTACGGACGGCTATCCCGATTTCACCGATTGGCCTAATGCGCCCAGTAGCGGCACCCACCAGATGCAGTACTACACATGGATAGAGCGCGCCTATCTTTCAGGCCTGCGCCTGATGGTGCAGCACGTTACAACTAACCAGGTGTTGTGCCAGTTGACGGTTGGTTTGGGCACGCAGCCATTGCGTGATAGCTGCAATGACATGGTTACCGCAGATCGTATTATTCAAGCGGCCTACGATATGGAGCGTTATATTGATGCTATGTCGGGCGGCCCTGGTGAAGGTTGGTTCCGTATTGCTTTGACGCCAGCCGAGGCACGCGAGCACATAATTGCGGGGAAAATGGCGGTTGTGCTGGGAATTGAAACCTCAGATATATTTGATTGCTATTTGGTCCCCTTCGGTGAATTCGAGCGTTGCACCGAGGCGGATGTGGTTGCCAAGCTCGATGAATATTATGACAAGGGCGTGCGCGCTTTATTTCCTGTGCACAAATTCGACAATGATTTTTCTGCCGGCGATGGCGATAGAAATGTCGGTATCACGGGGAGCTTTTTCCATACAGGTCATTTGTCCAACTTTATCCCCTGTCCGGAGGAACTGCTTACCTTTCCGGGTGGCTTTGACAATGGCGGTTTGGGCTTTGCCTCACTCAATATGCCGCGCGATGTATACGATTCGCCGCCGCCCATTGATATGAGCGGCTTTGACGCCGACCCTTTAAGTGCGCTATTGCCGAACATTAGTTTGCTGGGTGGCGGGCCTTTGGATGGACAATTCTGTCAGAATCACGGTCTCACCGACCTGGGTGAGTTCCTGATTGTCGAGATGATGAAGCGCGGCATGATACTGGAAGTGGATCACCTGCCACGCAAGAGCTACAAGCGGGCCTACGAAATGCTGGAGGAGAACGATTATCCTGCCGCGGGTACCCATGGGCGTAACAATAACGGCAGGATCTATGCGCTGGGTGGCGTGTCGAAGTCCAACCTGGGCCGGTGTCGCGATGCTAATCAAAGCGCCACAATGGATGATGGCTTTCAGGCACGCATTCAATTGATGCGGGACAAGGGTGCTTTCCCCGCGGAAGGGTTTGGTTTTGACCTCAATGGCTTTGCCGGAGCTCCCGGCCCGCGCTTTGGCGACCGTGCGAACTGTGGAGACCCACAAACGGATGAAGGGATAACGTATCCGTTTACCTCCTACGGTGGTGATATCACCCTGGAGCAGCCCATGGTGGGGAATCGAACCCTGGATTTCAATACCGAGGGAATGGTTCACCTGGGATTGGTGGCTGAGCTGATAGAAGACGTGCGCCGCGATGGTGCTACTGATGAAGAGCTGGAGCCACTGTTCCGCTCTGCCGAAGGTTATCTGCGCATGTGGGAGAAATCCGAGGAGCGCAGTGGCTCGATTGGCGAATAGCTTTTAGGCATTTCGTATTGGCAGGCCGTAGCAGGTTGATCTAACTTGCTGCGGCGTCGCCAACGAGAAATGCAGGAGAGGGAATCGACAAGTTAACGCCCAAGGATCGAGTGAAATTCGGGCCTTGTCGTTAGCAACCGCCTCACTCCATTCATCGAACGCACTTATCCTGAGATCCCGGTAATACTTGGCTCTGACCTCTATCGCCACTTAGATCTGGGCAGAACCATTTTGTAGGCTGGATGCAATATCTGAAAACGCCGGTCTCGATGGTGAATGAGCGTGCTTGAATCTACCCAAAGCCAGCCGAAAAACAGCTGCCGAAATTCTTCATCAACCCTCATTTCTCTGCTACTTTTAATATCTCCTCAAAAGTTTCAGGAATCGTCACATGTCTGTGAGAACCGTATTACTCCCATTACGGGTAACTAGCCTGGTCCTTGCATCCATCGTGCTTGCGGCCTGCAGTGATGGCAATGACAAGGTAGTGCTGGGGCCGGTTGATCCACAGCCCAAAGCCTCCGCTCACATAGCAACCGCTGCAGACCTCCTATCTGGCCCACTGGCGCGCGGTGTCGCCGGGGATTATGTGCTGGAGAACGAGCAATTGCGTGTCATCATCCAACAGGCGGGGCGGCAGTGGCTTAGCATTGGCACCTTTGGTGGCAATATTATCGATGTCAGCCGCAAGGATGAAACGGGCGCCACACTGCCTGATCATCTGGAAGAGTTCGTCATTGGGCTCAACGTAGAGAACACGCCGAACTATACCGAGGTGCGTGTGGAGAATGATGGCAGCGACGGCCAGCCAGCCACAATCTGCGCCACCGGACCCGATGACCTCCTTGAGCTTGCCAATGCCAGCTCGGCCATTAGAGATTTTGGTGTAGAACTGTCCGCCAGCCTCGATGATAGGGACCTCCCAATAGTGATAGAGACCTGCTACAGCCTGGCCCCGGGCGCAAACCACGTGGTACTGGATAGCACATTCACCAATGAGACCAGCGACGCACTGGACATTTATCTGACGGAGTACCTGAACGGTTCTGGTCAGGTTGAGTTTTTTCAGCCCTACGCAGGCTTTGGAGAGCCCACATTTACCACTTCTTGCCCTGAGCACACCTTTGTCGCCTGTGATGCACTGGAGACAGGCATGTGCGACCAATGTAACTTCATTGCATACAGCGGCGTAGACGGCGCGGCCCAAGTGTCCTATGGATTAATCCACGGCGAGCAAGGCACTTCAAGTTTTTCCACTTCCGGAATTAACATTGTGGTGTACGGCGTCGCAGTGCTGGATGTGGTCCTCGGAACTGTCCCGGCCAATTACGCCATTCCCGCGGATGGCGCCCTGTCACTACGCCGCTACTTTGCCGTGGGTGATGGCAGCGTCTCCAGCATTGCCGATATTCGCAATGAAATATTCGGTTTTGAGACAGTCGAGGTAAGCGGCACAGTAAGCAGCGCAGGACAGCCCCTGCACCATGCACAAATAGTCGTGTACCAGGTGCTGGATGCACAGGCAGTTCCACCTGCGCTATTCATAGTCAATCACAGCACTACGGATGCCTCCGGCAATTACCGCCTGAGTTTGCCGCCGGGCGAATATCAGATAAGCGCCAATATGGAGGGCTACCGCTACCCCGAGAACAACGCAGAAACATTAGCCGTGGAGGAAGATGGCGCTGTGAGCCGCGACTTTGACATGCCAGCCTCGGGGCAGCTAGAAGTCACGATCATCGATGAAATCGGCCCCGGTCCAGCTAAGCTACAACTGGTAGGCTTTGATCCCAGCCCTCCGCCTATGAATGTGGTCAGCGGCAACCCGGCAGGCGTTTTTGGCGACATTAACGCTGACGCACTGCCCTTTGGCATTGCGCAGGCGGCCTTTATAGACCGCAATGGTGCCAGCCGACGGATAACCGTAGAACCGGGCGATTATCAACTGGTGATATCGCGCGGACCTCGCTATTCCGTGTTCAAGGAGAACATAAGTATTACACCGGGACAGGTGACCACCGTGCAGGCCGAAATTGTCAAATTGGTCGATGACAGCGGTTTCGTCCACGGCGATTTTCACGTGCACGCCATCGATAGTCCCGACTCGGAAGTGACACGGGCAGAGCGCGTAGCGGTGATGCTCGCGGAAGGCATGGATTTCTTTACACCGTCCGATCACGGCGTTCGCTCTGACTTTCGGCCGACCCTAAAAGCAATGGACGTAGAAGATTTGATTGGCGTGGCCGCCAGCAGCGAAACCACAACCTTTGACTACGGGCACTTCAACAGCTGGCCGACAACGATTGACCCTGAAAACATTAGTGGTGGCTCATTCGACTGGGCCGGCGCCGCGCCACCCGGGATGGATTTTCCTTCCTTTGGGTATTTCAATCTGTCTCCCGCCGACCTTATTGCGGGCCTACATGCTGATCCAATGGATAACCTGGTTCAGATCAACCATATTGGCGGACACTTTGGTGGCGGTGGCCTGGCCATAGATACGGGCATGACACCCCCCCAATCCAATGCAGACCTGTCGGACAAGCGACTGGACCCCTCCATCGCCAACGCCTTTGATAGCGGCTTTGACGCGCTGGAAGTGTGGATTGGCACAAACGGACGCAACGCGATTCTGTCGGGATTCCTCAGAGCCAATGCCGGCGACTGGTTCAACATGATCAATCAGAACATAGTGCGTATTGGTGTTGCCAATTCGGACACACACAACCGCCGGTTTACACGAACATCGGCGCGTAGCCTAATTGCAAACCCCACCAACAACCCGCCGGACGTTGCCGCAGCTGCCGAAGGCCTCGCGGCAAATGTGCTGGCAGGCAAAGTCGTGGGCACCAATGCCCCCTTCCTCTTACTGCAGGCAACTGGCGAATTCGCAGGGAGTGACCAAACAGCTGGTTTGCGCCTTGAACAAAACACCACAATGCCCGCCGACGCAGGCAGCGATGTAGTTTTGACCGCCACCGTTAGTACGCCCGCGTGGGCGCCGGTGGATACGGTAGAGTTTTACATCAACAATCAACCGGAACTGACCAGCGCACCTGGTGCCGCCGCACGTTACAGCATTTGCGCAGATGCCCGTGTTAGCGCTGGCGATGCGGGATGGGTGGCGGTAGAGGTGGTGGTCAATGCATCAGTTCAAGGTGGGTCGCGTACGGACATCACGGCAACGTTGACACTTGACGGGATTACGCAAGACACCTGGATTGTAGCCATAGCGCGCGGCAGCGATGGGGTTTCCGAACCGCTATTTCCCGTGTTGCCAGCGAGCCTGAACCGGGCGAGTAATTCAACATTGGAAGATCTGACCGATGGCAACCTTGGCGAGGCTGGAGTACCTGCGTTTGCGTTCACTAATCCCTTGTTCGTTGATATGGGTGGCGACGGCTGGAGCGGACCTGGCGTTATTGGCGGTAGCTGTTCGCCGCTGTAAAACCCGGGCAAAAAACCGGGGACAGACCACCGCTAATTACTGAGAAGGCCTGCCTGGTGGATCAAAAAAACATAGTGCCAATAGAATTATGGTACAGAGATTTCCTAATGTTGGCAGACCTTAGCTGTCCCTAAATGTGACCTGTCCCGTTTACGCGGTGTTTCCCCGTTTCGCCTTCTTATCGATCGTTTTTAGAGATTTTTGAATCAAGAAATTTTTGATCCGATCCGAAACCGGTTGATAGAACTTGCGGAGTGACAGCCGGGATTCCGGCTCCCAGTAGACCGGATCTCCATCGTGGATAGTTCCTGGTCGCATCACAGTCGCATTGATTCCCAGATGCCGCTGCGTGTGTTTTTCCAGAGTACGCAGCACTTTGCTGTCCTTTTTCAATCCCGGCTGGGGCTGTGCCGGCATAGAGCAACGCACCGTTCTGGATTCGCATTTGATGACCGTATCACCAATAAAGAGTTTTCCCCCAACCCAATCGAACTCATCCAGATTGTCATTTTTTTGCGCGCTTTCAATATAAATATTCGGCCTAAATCGTCGTGATTGAAAATCGCCTTCAGGCTCCAGGGATTTCAGCATTCCAATGGAGTTACTTGTCACGATATGCAGCGGATAAACATCATAAAAACGCCCCCGAGGCGTGGCATAAGAGCCAAGCTCCAGCATCTTGGACCAGGAAAGGGAGCCCAAGCTTGGCATTCCGCCCCTGGCATCAAATTGTTTCTTCATCGCCTGCTCTCCAGTGAGTGTACTCAGGCGATAAAAGTCCGCGTTTGACTTAGGCTGCAACGGCTGCAGACTAACTTTCTTTTTTAGGTACCCACTGAGTATTTGGTTGCCTTGATCATCGCGGGTATGAAAGCTGGTGCCATCGGGTAGCTGCACCTGGACATGAGGAACATCGGTGCCTGTCTGCCCTGGCAGTGGTTGCTCTTCGAAACGTGCGGTACAACTCAAAAGGCGAGGTAGTTTACGAACACTGCTGATTTCATTGGCGACCTCATCGCGGATCGCCCAGCTGCGGTCCCCTACCATGCCGAGCTTTTCTATCTGTGCTTCCTGGAGGATCTCGCCCTCCATGGACTTTACCGGATACCGCCAAAGCTCTTTAACTGTACCAATCTGTTTTTTCATCTTTTTATGCACTCGGAAACCAGCCAGGAAAAGCAGGATAAATCACCATTTTTGGAACTGCTTAGCTGCGAAATACCCTAGCAGAAATCCGGAAAAAAATCGGGTACAGACTACGTTTATTTAAAATGCAGACCGAGCGACAATTGCCGCGCTGCATACCATGTAACGGAACCACTGCAGTGACAAGTCATGCTCTTGCAGGCGCCGCCAATTACCATTCAGCAATGGCTGCGGATATACACGGTGTGTGCATTGGATGTGGTCAAAAACGTGGTCTGTCCTCGTTTTTTTTCAACCGTTTTTTCAGGCAATGCCCGGTTAAGTTGTCAGTGCCATTCATATTTCTTATACTTCCGGCCAATGGTATTTGGCCTGCTTTGCTGGATGGAATGGCATC